>JBDRWH010000005.1:4371-23795 GCA_039802325.1 Caldifarciminota bacterium | reverse complement strand
AGTTCATCGGATTCGCCTTTCAAGAATTTCACTGCCCTTTTTACAAGATTTTGATATTCTTCTCTGGATATTCTCCGTACGCAGGGTGCACTACATCTACCAATATAAGCAGAAAGGCACGGACGGGCAAGTGGCTTAGAAAAATCTTTGCTACAGGAGGCGAGTTTGAATATTCTGCATAATGCATCTCTTGTTTGACGCAAGGCACGGGCACTTGTATAAGGACCGAATATGAGCGAACCATCCTGTTTCAAATTCCTTGTAAAAAATATCCTTGGGTATTCCTCCTGGATAGTTATCTTTAAATAAGGGAATTTCTTATCGTCTTTAAGACGAATGTTATATCGTGGTTTATGAAGTTTGATAAGGGATTCTTCAAGGGTGAGTGCCTCAGTATCAGAATTTGTGACTATTATATCAATATATGCAGAGTTTGTAATGATAGACCTTATCCTTGGATCAGGGTTTTTTAAATATGAACTGAGGCGATTTTTTAAATTACCTGCCTTACCAATATACAATGGTTTATTCTTCTGATTCTTAAACATATAAATGCCTGGTGATGCAGGTGCCTGGCTGATCTTTTCTTTCAGAATGTTGTCCATCTTTACACAAACCGCCAAGAAAAGCTTGCAGTTAGTCTACATTCAGGCACTGACAACCATGATATCATCAAACAAGATTGCAGGAATTGCCTTCCCTATCATAAATGTCGGGTGGAGCCTGTTTTCAACTTCCACTACATTTTTCATTACATCATAGATATTGCCGGCAATCATAGTATTTTTTACCCGACCGATTATTTCCCCATTTTCTACATACAAACACGGGTCAATTCCTATTGAAAAATCACCATTTGGAATATTACCACTATGCGCACCAAGCACTCCAGCAACGATGATGCCCTTCTCCATTAGCCCTATCATGTCTTGAAGACTTTTTTCTCCTGGTTCTATGGTGATATGCTCAAGACCAGGAGCGGGCTTTAATGCTGCCTTTTCACCGCCCCACATTGCTCCTTTGTATCCATTTCCGGTTGACTCTACACCCATTTTATCTGCATAGAACAGATCATAATAGAAGTTTTTCAGAATTCCTTTGTCAATGATCATTAATTTCTTGGTTTTGACACCTTCATCATCAAAATTACGGGCAAAAGGATATGTATCGTTAAGCGGGTCATCATAGATGGTCAACTTTTCACTAAAGATCCTTTCGCCCAGTCTATCTATTAATGGTGATTTTTTGTAGTAAATGTTGTAGCCAGCAGTTCCGCTTGCCAGACGCCAGAGCAAAGCATAAATGCTCGGGGGCAGGAACAAAACCTGCATTCTCCCACTCTGTATCTTCCTTTCGGTTAATGCCTGCCGGTACATTTCAACCATGCCATCCAGATCTGCATCTGATGCGGGTGCGAAATTCTTTCCTGTATACAAGTAATACAAACCATTGGCAGTGTTTGGAAATACTACATCACACATAAACATGTATGTGGAGAAAAGCTCTGATAATTCAGTACCATTTGTATTTTGTATTTCTATTCTGTGAGTTCCGTAAACAATCCTGGCATCTATTTTTGCATCCAATTTTTCTTTCAATTTATCAATTACTTTTTTGCATTCTTTAACAGCGAGTTCATTGGTAAAATCTTCTATTCGTGAATCATAGTTTCTTAATTGGCCATTGTTTTTGTTTTCGGGAAATTTCAAGTTTGTCTTTGTTCCTGCGTTTAGTGAAGTCAGTGCACTTTCTAAAAGCAAATCAGGGTTGTTCAGATTTTTTGTATATGCAAAACCGAACATATTGTTTTTTATTATTCTCAGTGAATGACCGCATTGAATTGTTCCGTCGAGTTCTGTGAGTTTGCTATTTTGAAATTCAATTCCGTTGAGGGTGGATTCATAATAATAAAGTTCAGCCTGGTCTACCTTGTTTTTTGCCAGCGACAGGAAATTGTTCATTGCACACCTCCGATGACTGCATTTTTTATCATTATATGAGGTGCACCATAGCACGAGCGGATATTTGTCTGTCCTTTACCACATCCGCCGATTTCACCAAGTTTCAAGTCATTGCTGATTGCCTGAATGTTGTTCAATGTTGTATAGAGATTGCCCGAAATATTTATGTCCCTTATCATATCTGCTATTTTACCGTTTTTTACAATATACCCATACTGGGCTGCAAAAGTAAAATTTTCACCACTTGTCTGCCCACCCATTGCATCACAGAGATACAGACCATCACCGAGTTCGTCCAGTAATTCTTCAAATGATTTGTCGCCGTTCTGGATGAATATTGTTCCCATTCGAATTATGGGGGGATATCTGTAATCTTCGGCAACGCAATGGCCATTAGAAGATTCACTAAATGCGGTAGCAGTACGTCTTGAATGGAGCCTGCCGACAAGAATGCCGTTTTTTAATAACTGGACAGGTTTTGCCGGTACCCCTTCATCATCATATTTATAGAGCCCTAACTGGTCAGGGATTGTGGGGTCGTCAATAATATTTAGAATATCGACCCCAAGTTTGGCTCCAATCTGCATTTTCTCCCGCATTGTTGGATTATTCTCAATCAGATCCGCTTCTGAGAAGTGTCCGAATGCCTCATGGGTAAATACCCCACCAAGATTTTGATTGAGTATTACATTATAGATTCCTGCTTTTACAGGTGTAGCATCTAATAACTTACTGGCTATTTCTGCTTTTTTCAAAAATTCTTCTTCACGATTCTTCAAAACGCCAAATCCATTGCTCCCGCCGATGCCTACGCGTATAGTTTGTATTACCTTGCCATTACTACTAATGATAGAGCCAGAAATACGGGTTGTAACAAGTTTCTCAAGTATCTCGGTTCCTTCAGTATTTACAAAACACTTGTCTCTTATTACCTCACTATAAATGATATCAGTATGGATTATGTTTGGCGTCTTATAGGGTATCTCATTATAGTGTTTGGTGAGTTCTATCTTTTCTTCTATGGAGATTTTTTCTGGATCTTCTTTCAGTTGGGGTGTGAATTTGTCTTTTATAATTGGTACCGATGCTAACTCAACCGGCACGCAATTATTTTGAGCCATAATCTCGGCATTGGACAATGCAGTTTTCATTGTTCTTTCAAAATCCTGTTCTTTGGTAAATGTAACTGTAGCAAGGCATCTGTTATTGATAACCCTTAAAACGTATCCATCGGTAGGACAGGTACTTACTTCAGTTATGTTTTTACCTGAAAAAACGATCCTTGTTTCGGTTTTGACTTCATATCTCAAATCAGCATAACTTGCATTTACTTTTGAGAGCATAGATTTTAGTTTGTTTATCATTTCTTATCCTTTCACAACGCCCAGCGGTCTCATGCGGGCGACTTTGTTTGAAATCCCGGCGCCTACAACTGCCTCAACTACCATGTCAATGTCTTTGTATGCCTCAGGAACTTCTTCTCTCAAGACTTCGTTTGATGCACACAGTACATATATTCCTTTTGATTCAAGTTCTTTATCTATTCTCCTGCCTCTTGTAATATCAAGGGCTTTTGTCCTTGATAGAAGTCTTCCTGCACCGTGACATGTTGAGCCAAATGTTTCTTTCATGGCCTGCTCAGTCCCTAATAAGAGATAAGAATGTGAACCCATGTCTCCAGGAATCAATACAGGCTGTCCTATCTTCTTATAGATTTCTGGAATATCTTTATGTCCTGCAGAGAATGCCCTTGTTGCTCCCTTACGATGGACACACACTTTTCTTGTCTCTCCATCTATTTTATGTTCTTCAAACTTGGCAATGTTGTGGGCAACATCGTAAATTAATTCCAATCCAAGGTCGTCTGCCTTTTTGCCCAGGACTTTTTCAAATGCTTCTCTGACCCAATGCATTATACACTGGCGATTTGCCCAGGCATAATTTGCTGCGCAGGCCATCTGCTCAAAATAAGACTTTCCTTCTGGCGATTCAATTGGTGCACAGGCAAGTTGACGGTCAGGAATATTTATGCCATATTTTCTTACAGCATTCCCCAGTGTTTTTACATTGTCATCGCAGATCTGATAACCAAGTCCTCTTGAGCCGGTATGAATCATGACTGTGATCTGTCCGACTTCATTTATGCCCATTATCTTCGCTGATTCAGGGTCATAGATATCTTCAACGATCTGTATCTCAAGAAAGTGATTTCCCGCACCAAGTGTGCCCAATTGCGGTCTGCCTCTTTCAATTGCCCTTCTTGAAACCTTTTCCGGATTTGCACCCTTCAGCATGCCATTTTCTTCTATTCTTTCAATATCCTTTTTCCAACCGTAGCCTCTTTTCAATGCCCATTGTGCACCATGAAGCATTACTTCCTTCACTTCCTGATCATCGATTCTAATCTTCCCGGTTGAGCCAACGCCTGAAGGCACATTCCCAAAGATTGCACGCACAAGTTCCTTTAGTCGGTTTTTTATTTCTTCGTATTTTAGATTAGTTCTTAAAAGCCTTACTCCACAGTTAATATCATAACCAACACCACCGGGCGATATTATTCCTTCTTTTATATCAAATCCAGCAACTCCACCAATTGCAAATCCATAACCCCAGTGAATGTCAGGCATAGCAAGTGAACACCCAACTATACCCGGTAAGGTTGCAACATTGGCAACCTGCTCTGGTGCCTGATCTTCTTTGATCTTCTCCAGCATTCGGGCGGATGCATAGATAATGCCGTCGGTACGCATCCCCGATTTATAAGTCCTGGGAATTTTATAGCGATTTTCATCTAACTTTATTAATTCTCCTTGCCACACCATGGTGACCTCCTTGCTGCATAATCAAGAATAGAAATTATCTTAGTATTCATTGCTTGCAACATATTTTATACCAAATACCCTCTATGTCAATCACTCAAGAATTATATGGGGCTTGATTTTTCGTAAACAATAGATATAATAAGAACACCTGGAGCATTGAAATGGAAATGCAATACATTTTTACTGGAGCCATCGTATTCTTTGTGGCGTTAGTTATTACTATTGTTGTTATCATCCAGAGGACTCAGAAAAAGAGCGAAATTCTATCTCAGATCGCTATTATCACTGACGAACTGGAGCGGCAAAAGCAGGAAAATATTGGTTTAAGAAATGAATTGCGAACGATAATCTCGGAGGATAATCTGTTGTTTTCTTCTGTAATACGGCTTACTTCAAGATTGGAACCTCTTGAAATTGCACGAGAAACCACCGGGTTTTTGAATAATTACCTTAATGCTTCTCAGGTTGCGTTGTTCTTCCTTGATGAAAAAGAGAAACGATTAAATGTTGTTGCCCAGCATGGATTGAATGAGAACTGGATTCCTAAACTTGTGTATGATGTGGGTGAAGGCAGAGTCGGAGTAGCTGCAGAAAAAAGGATGCCTCTGACTGCCAATGAATCAGAGATTTTGAGAATAAAGGAACCATATCAATTTTATGTTCCTGATATGTGTTATCCGCTGGTGTATCAGAACAGGCTATTTGGTGTTTTAGCTTTTAATCGTGAGCAGAATCTTGATGAACGAGAGAAGAACATCGTGGGTACGATTGTTCGAATAGCATCAACTGCATTACAGAATACCATGAGTCTTGCAATAATGCGTGATTTGGCGTCGATCGATCCACTGACAAGATTGTATAACATTGGATTTTTCAGAGATAAACTTGCTGAGGAGTTGAATCGTGCCAAGAGATTCCAGCATAGTCTTTCAGTGGCGATCATTGATCTTGATAATTTCAAGTATTTCAATGATACATTTGGTCATCAGGCAGGCGACCAGTTGCTAATCCGTTTATCGCAGATCTTTAGCAAGTATTTTCGTGATACCGATCTTGTGGGCAGATATGGTGGTGATGAGTTCATAGTAATGTTTCCGGAAACAAAAAAGGAAGAGTCAGCAAAAATGGTTGCAACACTGTTGAGCAATTTTAGATTGTATGGTTCTGATCACATGCCGGGTGAAGAGAAGAAGATTGCGTTTTCTGCCGGAATTGCAGCATATCCAGATGATGGCTCAAATCCATCAGAACTCATCAAAAATGCGGATCGGGCATTGTACGAAGCAAAAAATGCTGGTCGTAGTAGGGTTACGATGTATTATCACAAGGTTGAGAAGATCTAATCGCTGCACAATATCCTCTATGAAAAATCTGCTTGAAGAAATTTTAGATTTGCTCAGAACTTATTCACGAGAAAAAGCCATTTCTTTAATGGAAGTTTGCGGAACCCATACAATGGCAATTGCCCGTGCAGGAATCAGAAAAATGATTTACAATAACCTGAAACTCCTTTCCGGACCGGGTTGTCCGGTATGCGTTACACCACAGGAAACAATTGACTGGACCATTGAACTTGCCAGGAGAAAGGATGTGATAATTACTACATTCGGAGACATGGTGCGCGTGCCCGGCACCACTGAAAGTCTTGAGGTTTATCATCCAACCATTGTCTATTCAGCACGAGATTCCTTGAAGATTGCTCAGGAAAATTCCCGCAAAAATGTGGTCTTTGTTGGTGTTGGATTTGAAACAACTTCACCCACGGTGGCAGCGACCGTGCTTGAAGCAGAAGAAAAAAACATAAGAAATTTCTATGTTATTCCTGCTTTTAAATTGATCCCGCCAGCACTGGATTTTATCGCCCGATCACCAGAAATCAATGTCCATGGTTTTATTTTACCTGGTCATGTTTCAACGATAATTGGGTCAAAACCGTATGAATTTATAGCAAGAAAATATGGTATTCCGGGCTGTATAACTGGATTTGAACCAGTTGATATCTTAATGGGCATAAAAAATCTTGTTGAGCAAATATCAAAACAAGAAGCGAAAATAGAAATTGAATATAAAAGGGCTGTAAAACCCGAAGGTAACAGAACCGCCCTGGCACTGATCAGTAGAGTATTTGAGCCCACAGATTCTATGTGGCGGGGGATAGGAAAAATTCCAAGATCCGGGTTGTGCTTCAACAAGGATTATTTGCGCTTTGATGCAACAAAGAAATTTGATGTTGAAATTTCCAAAGTTAGAGAGCCAGAAGGATGTATGTGTGGTAAGATTTTACTCGGTTTAAAAACGCCGGTGCAGTGCCCTTTATTTGGCAAAAAATGTACACCAGAAAATCCAGTTGGTGCTTGTATGGTTTCTTCAGAAGGATCTTGTGCAGCATATTATAGATACAGAGATTATAAAATACCTAAAAGTCCAAAAACTTGTCCTGATGAAGATAAGGATGTCTGAATATTTGTATGAAGAGGATTACAAAAGAAATAATTGATGAGTTCTATGAAATGTTGAATCCCTGCAGACTGTGTCCGCGGGAATGCAGGGTAAATCGCATGCAGGGCGAGACTGGCAATTGTAAAGCAGGTCTCAAGCCCAAGGTGTCCTCTTATCATCAACATTTTGGTGAAGAATATTGTCTTGTGGGTAGATTAGGTTCAGGAACAATATTTTTTACCTATTGCAATCTCCATTGCGTCTATTGCCAGAATTATGATATAAGCCAGCATGGCATTGGCAGGGAAATCAGTATTGAAAGACTCGCTCAAATGATGATTGAACTGCAGGAACTTGGCTGTCACAATATCAACCTGGTTACCCCAACACCCTGGGTACCACAGATTGTAGAAGCACTATCTCTGGCACAGGCAGAGGGTTTACATCTGCCTGTAGTATATAATTGCGGTGGCTATGAATCATTAAAAACATTACGGTTACTTGAAGGTATTGTTGATATTTATATGCCGGATGTAAAATACGGGGACAACAAGAAAGGTGAAAAATATTCAAATGTCCCTGATTACTGGGATGTTGTGAAACCTGCATTGAAGATCATGCACCAGCAGGTAGGAGACCTTATCATAGAAAATGGAATTGCAAAAAAGGGTCTGTTGATAAGACATCTGGTTTTGCCCAATGGCCTTGCTGATTCCAAGAAGTGTCTTGATTTTATTGCGAATGAAATTTCAAAAGACTCATTTGTCAATGTAATGGACCAGTATTATCCTGCCTATAGAGCAAATGAATATCCAGAACTTAGCCGTAGAATTACACCGAAAGAATTTATGGATGTTCTCAAAGAGTATCAATTCACCAGAAATCCGAATATCTTTTCATGAATAGTCCTGCTGCCAATAATAATTTCATACAGGCTGACAGAAAATTTTTCTACCAGAAGACTTTTCTGGCACTCGGGTATCCGAATTACAGGCTGTGGTTTTTTGGACAACTTGTATCACTCTTTGGCTCCTGGATGCAGACAACTGCTCAGGGGTTTTTCATATATGAACTCACTCATTCTCCAGCATATCTTGGGTATGTCGGATTTGCTGCCGGATTACCAACCTGGCTTTTTATGTTATACGCAGGTGTGATTGCAGACCGTGTGCCGCGGAGAAACATCATGCTTTTCACGCAGACCACAATGATGATTCTTGCTTTTGTTCTGGCTACATTAACATTTACAAAGATTGTTCAACCCTGGCATATCATTATTCTGGCGTTAGGAATGGGAACTGCCAACGCATTTGATGCCCCAGCACGTCAGGCATTTGTCCGGGAACTTGTTGAGCCTGAGGCAATGACAAACGCTATCGCGCTAAACTCGGCAATGTTCAATACTGCAATTGCACTGGGTCCAGCAGCAGGTGGCGTGATTTATGCAGCATTGGGACCTGGCTGGTGTTTTACCATCAACGGGTTAACATTCATTGCCGTAATAGGTGCACTTCTGGCTATGAAATTGAAAATATTTAACATACCGAAAACGGAAAATTCACCTTTTAAGGACTTAAAGCAGGGTATCAGGTACACATTCAGTCACACAACTATAAGGATCTTGATACTTACCATTGCAGTGATTGCATTGTTTGGCACATCATTTACCACTCTTTTGCCAGCCTGGGCAGTAAGGATACTGAGTGGCGATGCCCGGACCAATGGTTTTTTGCAGACTGCCCGCGGTCTTGGCGCACTCACTTCTGCGTTGTTCATTGCTTCATTGGGTATATTCAATTTTAAGGGTAAGCTGTTAACGGTTGGAACATTTCTATTTCCTGTATTTGTTCTGCTGTTTTCTCTGAACAACAACTTCGTCCTTGCCCTTGTCTTTCTGTTTTGTGCAGGTATTGCACAGATTCTGATTATGAACCTGTGTAACGCGCTGGTTCAAATACAGGTTGCGGAAGAAATAAGGGGCAGGGTAATGGGAATTTACACATTTGTGTTTTTTGGTTTGATGCCATTTGGTGCCTTATGGATTGGTACTGTAGCACAGATTTCAGGTGTAAGAATTGCCATAATTATTGCTTCATCAGTCACCTTTATTTATGCGGTTTTGATCTATTCACTCGGTCGTCCGATCTGGAAACTGAGATAATTCTGTTTTCTCAGAAATGCAAGGTCACGCCATACCTTATCATATTTTTGAGTTTGATATTTAGAACTTAATTATTTTCTGAAATTTTTTCTATTTTTCTACCAATATGACCCGTGCGGTCTTCTTAAAATGCCTTGCTCGTACCTGTAGAAAATATATGCCCGCAGGAAGTCTATTCCCGAAATCGTCATCGCCATGCCATATTATATGCTCAATATTTGTGGTCTTGGTAGATTGTGAAAGATCTTTTACCAGCCTTCCTGAAATATTATAGATCTTTAATTCAAAATTCTCGGGAATGTCAAGAGAGATAACAAATTCGTTGCTGGATACAGTTGGATAAACTGTGAATCTTGTTTTAGTTATTATCCGCTGTGCTTTGGATTCGTCAATTCCAGTTGATGCTACAAATTTATAATATGTGCTTTCCGGGGCACATATCGGATCGGTATGCCACAGGTCAACACCATTTGCTACACAAAAGGAATCTTCAGCCCAGATAAAATATCCAAGGGTGCAACTCTGAACAATCTCTGGAATATGGAAGTAGTAAATATCTCCCACGACACTATCATGACCGACGCCTGTGAAATCTCCGCCATTGATATTATAAAAAAGTGAATCAGCACCAATACCTGTGGAGTCGGTGATTGTTGACTGGACAATATATGGACCAGCATAACTTGTATCAGGCCAGATTGTGGTATTGGCAAATTCAGGACCACGGACATCCCATCCTGGAACATAAAGTTCATTTATCTTCATGAAATTTTCTACAATCATGAAATTCTGGCTTGCCCCATTTGTGCTCTGTGCTGCTGCTACTCCGTTGGCACCGCCGAATCTACCAGGAACGACCCATTCGTAAATCCATCTTGTATCATATGTCCCGAAGTTGTCAGAAAACTCCATATGATCTCTGATTACCAGGCACGGCCAGAAATGGTTACCACTCAATGGAACTTTTACCTTGCCCTTTGCCACTACAGTTTTCTGGTGGGTTTCATTCGCTGTATAAGGTAACCACCCATCAATATAGTATGTCCAGGTCCAGGCAGTATTCCAACCACCGCCATCATAAATGGGGTAGAAATAACATTTGTAATCGGGTTGATAATTGCCAATAAATCTGTATCCCCCGGTTTCAAAATCTATGCCCTGAATATAAAGATATATTTGGGTTTCAGAGAGATAGGACCATACCAGACTATTATCACCGAGTGTATCCAATTCCACGATTTGAGCGTTAGGAAATGTATCTGGAGCAGGGGGGATGCCCTGCGAAGGATTAAGCAAATTGACCCGGGCAAATCTTCCACCTGGATATACAGTTAAATCCCACCAGGTACGCAAAGAGTCAAAAGGGGTCCATTCAAACAGGTCTGCATTCTGTTCATATCTTGCCTTCAGTCCAATCACAAATGGCACATCATTCTGTCTGATCTGCACCTCAGGTATTGACCACACCTGAACGGGCATTAGAATCAAAAAGACCAGAAAACATTTTTCAATTTTCATAATCATATAACCTCCCTACTACCAAGCCCAAGATTATTTGAGCAAGGAAGTCCATTTTTAGGACTTCAGGGTTTCTAATACCTATACTGTTAATCCACAGGCACGTGCCAGGGATTCACGCAAGAACTGATTCGTTTGTCTTAGTTTATCGGTCAGGGACACTGCGATATTCTTGTAGAAATTCAAGCCGATATTGGGGAATCTTTTGCTCAAATCTTCAAACTCTTCTTTTTTAATCTTTACCACTGTTGTTTTTTCTACACAACTTGCCGTTGCCGACCGTGGACCAGTAGAGATAAAGGCAAATTCGCCAAAGATATCATTATCCTTGGCGGTATAGACTACTACATCAGCAAGTTGAGGTGCGATTTTGATGCGAATTTCAACTCTACCTTTTTCAATTATGTACAATTCTGTTGATACCTCGCCCTGGCTGAAGACTATGTCGCCTTCTATGAACTTTTCTTCTGTTGCTATTTTTATTAGTTCGTCCCACTCTGCCTGTTTTAAGTTGCCAAAACATTTTAGTTGTTTAAACCATTCTTTATCCATGTTTAATAATAAACATAATATATGCGATTGTCAAGGCGTTGTTTATGTAGGGTGGTTATCTTGACTTTTGGTTCAAAATTGGTATAATAAACAGCCAACTTAAGGAGGTAATTTGAAAATCCACGAATATCAGGCTAAGGAATTTTTCAAAAAATATGGCATTCCCGTGCCTAAGGAAAAGGTATGTTTTAACCTTGATGAGGTAATACTTGCATCAAAGGAAATTGGGTTGCCCTGTGTGATAAAGGCTCAGGTAATGGTCGGTGGCAGAGGCAAGGCAGGTGGCATTAAAGTGGCTAATAATGAACAAGAGGTCAAGAGTTTTGGAGCCCAGATACTTGGTATGGAGATAAAAGGGATACCGGTAAGGAAAGTTTTGGTTTCTGAAGCAATCGGAATTACATCAGAAGCATACCTGGGTATCATTATTGACCGAAATGAGAAAAGAACGGTTTTGATGGCATGTAAAGAAGGTGGCGTTGAGATTGAAGAGGTTGCCCGACAAAAACCTGAGGCAATCTATAAAGTGTATGCTGACCCATTGCTCGGCTTGCTTGAACATAAGGCAAGGGAAATTGGTCTTTTCCTTTATGGAAATACAAAGATTGCATTTGAATGTGCTGCAATTGCAGATAAACTCTACAGGCTTTTTGTGGAAAATGACGCCTCGCTTTCCGAGATCAATCCTCTGGTTGTAGACAAGGCGGGCAATCTTATTGCTCTTGATGCCAAGATAAATTTTGATGACAATGGACTTTATCGCCATCCTGATATTGAGGCAATGCGAGACCGAGAGAGCGAGGATGAAAATGAACTTCTGGCAAAAGAGCATGACCTTTCTTATGTTCGGTTGAATGGGAATATTGGCTGTGTCGTGAATGGTGCTGGTCTGGCAATGGCAACAATGGATCTGGTAAAGCATTTTGGGGGAGAACCTGCAAATTTTTTGGATATTGGCGGTTCTTCATCTCCGGAAAAGGTAAAGAATGCCCTGGAAATTCTATTGAGGGATAAGAATGTTAAGGTCATCTTATTCAATATCTTTGGTGGCATAACACGCTGCGATGATGTAGCACTTGGAATACTTGAAGCAAAGAAATCCTTGAATATCAAGCAGCCTATTGTAGCGCGACTGACTGGCACGAATGAAGACAAGGCAATGGAAATTTTAAAGGAAGCAGGTTTGATATTTGCCAAGACAATGGATGAAGGTGCAAAAAAGGCAATTGAACTATTGAAATAACCGTGAAAAATCTTAACGCGCAAGAAATCAAAAAAAGATTAGACCAATGGGCTGAGATATCTGATATTTCCTTAAACATATTGAAGGCATCCATCAGAAAAAAAAGACCCAGGGTGAATCCGTTGGAAATGAAAACAATAGTTTTTAAAAGATTGAGCAGGGGTTTGAAATACAAATGGCAGGGACCTCGTTAAAACAAAAACTTTTGAATGTGGCAAAAGTTCTAACAAAATTAAAGATTGATTATGCAATTATTGGTGGTCTGGCACTTAGTGTATGGGCAAAACCCCGTGCCACATACGACCTTGACTTTTTGACATCGCTTACGAAAGAGAATTTACCATTATATTTAGAGAGTTTAAAAAAAGTATTCATAGTTCCTCAGGAAAAGCCCATTGAGTTCAGACATGTAACATTCTTAAGAATGCTTACAGAAAAAGATTTAACTGTAATAGACCTTGTCTTTGCTGATGACCAATATAAAAAAATGGCACTTAGAAACCGAATACAGATAAAGATTGGTAATAGAAAATTGAATTTTATCAGTGCTGAAGACCTGATTATATTTAAGTTGCTCTCGGGAAGGGAGCAAGACGAACTTGATATCAAGGGGATAATTGAATATCAAAAGGGTTCCCTTGATCTGGGATATTTGAGGAAAATATTTAAAAAATTTAAATTAGAAAGGAGATTCAATGAGTATTTTGGTAAATAAGAAGACAAGGCTGGTTGTTCAAGGTATCACCGGTCGTGATGGTAGTTTTCATGCACGCCAGATGAAAAATTATGGCACAAATGTTGTGGCAGGTGTAACGCCTGGTAAAGGCGGCACTGAAGTTGAGGGTGTGCCGGTTTTTAACTCTGTTGCTGAAGCAGTTAAAAAGACAGGTGCAAATACATCAGTCATATTTGTGCCGGCAAAATTTGCGGTAGGAGCAATGTATGAAGCGATTGACGCAGGTATTGAATTGATTGTATGCATTTCTGAAGGAGTTCCAACAATTGACATGGTGAAGATCATGGCATATTTGAAGGATAAAAAATGCCGACTCATTGGACCGAATTCACCAGGCCTTGTTTCTGCAGGTGAGGCAAAGGTGGGAATTCTGCCGGGGCACATATTCAAAAAAGGCAAAGTTGGCGTGATATCACGCAGTGGCACACTAACCTATGAGATTGTTGATCATATAACAAGGGTCGGACTTGGACAATCAACCTGTATCGGTATTGGTGGTGATCCGATAATCGGAACAAAATTCATTGACTGCCTTGAGCTATTTGCCAAAGACCCTGAGACTGAGGCAGTTGTAGTTGTTGGTGAAATAGGCGGTAGGGATGAGCAGGATACTGCCGAATATGTCAAAAAAAATTTTAAGAAACCAGTGTTTGGTTTTATTGCAGGAAAAACTGCGCCACCAGACAAAAGAATGGGTCATGCCGGTGCAATAATTTCAGGAACTGCGGGTACTGCTGCGGAAAAGATAAAGGCGTTTGAATCTGCGGGCGTTAAGGTGGGTGAAACACCAGCACAGGTTGCAGAGTTGATTAAATCAATATTAAAATAAGGCAATTGAAGGCAATGTAAGGCGAAAGGAGATTTTATGGCAAAGTCATTAAAAGGAACAAAAACTGAAAAAAATTTGTTGATTTCTTTTGCGGGCGAAAGCCAGGCAAGAAATCGTTATACATATTTTGCGTCAGCAGCAAAAAAAGAAGGATATGAACAGATTTCGGCAATATTCCTTGAGACTGCGGACAATGAAAAAGAACATGCCAAGGTCTTTTTCAAGTATCTTGAAGGCGGTGAACTTGAAATCACTGCGGCATATCCAGCAGGAATGATCAAAGATACGAAAACAAATCTTGAATCAGCTGCAGATGGAGAAAAGTTTGAATGGTCAAAACTTTATGCAGACTTTGAAAAGGACGCCGAAAAAGAAGGATTCCCTGAAATAGCAAAGTCCTTCAAAGAGATTGCAGAGGTTGAACAATTTCACGAATCAAGATATAGAAAGTTGATTGAGAATATTAAGAACGGAATGGTTTTCAAAAAGAAGAATGTCGTGAAATGGCATTGCCGGAATTGTGGATATGTTCATGAAGGGACTGAGGCACCTAAAGAGTGCCCTGCATGCAAACATCCACAATCATACTACGAACTCCTTTCGGAGAATTATTAAAGATCGGTTATCGTTGTACGGTTTCGCTGCCTATTTCGTCTAAGGGCTTCAGTATTGTTCTAATCCCCCTCTTTCCCCCTTTACAAAAGGGGGAGTATGGGGGATTTTATACTTCCAATTTCCAGACTCACATTTTCAGCCAACTTCAAAAACCGTAATTTGTTTGACGATAGAGAATACGGGCGGCGACAACCTAAAACCATTAACGAGCAGCTTTTAGGCATTTTAAAATTCACCAGCCAGCTGTCCACACGCCGCAAGAATCTCTTTTCCTTTTGATTTACGCAGAGTTACAGGATGGTTTGAATCAAACAGGATCCCCTGAAATTTAGCGATTGTTTCAGGGTCTGGTGTTTTGAATGGTAAACCTGGATATTCGTTGTATGCTATGAGATTAATTTTTGATGAGGTTCCTTTTAATAACTTCAATAGTTGATGGGCATGTTTTTGAGAATCATTCAAACCTTTAATCAAGACATATTCAAAGGTAACCATCTCCTTTTTTTCTGAATACAAGCGTGCTAATTTTAAGACTTCTTTCAATGGATTCTTTTTTGCCACAGGCATATATTTTTCACGCAGTGATTGGTTAGCAAAATTTAAGGAAATTGCGAGTTTGACTTTCCAATTTGAATTTAAGAGTTTTTCAATACCCTCAATTATTCCGGCAGTTGAGATTGTAATATGACGCTGACTTATACCAAGCCCTATTGAAGATGTGATAATCTCAAGTGAGAGGAAAACATTATCTATGTTCAAAAGTGGTTCTCCCATCCCCATAAAAACGATATTGGTTAATTTATCTTTGATTAATTTCTGAACAAGTTGAATTTGTGAGGCAATTTCAAATCCTTCAAGATTCCTTTTAAAACCTAATAAACCAGTAGCACAAAAAAGACATCCTAATGGACAGCCAATCTGTGTTGATATACAAACGGTTCTCCTCGGTGGTTCAGGGATAAAGACTGATTCAATAAAATAGTTATCACTCAATTCCCATAAAAACTTTTCTGCACCGTCAGATGCCTTTAGATTATTAGTCAGTTTTATGTCTTCGATAGTAAATTTTTGACTTAACGATCTTCTAACATCAAGTGAAAGATTCGTCATTTGATTGAAATCATTGACGCCTTTCTGCCATAACCACTGAAAAAGTTGCCGGGCACGGTAAGATTCAAGCCCAAGTTGTTGGAAAACCGTCTCAATTTCGGACATGGACAGGCTTTTAATGTTCTTCAGCATAAAGGATTATAGCTAAAAATGGTCTAAATTACAATAGTTTTTGTATTGTAACTTTTTTCTTGACTTTTTTGAAAAAATAATTATAATATATGCTATGACAATTATTAATATTGATACATATGAACAGGGATATTACCGGATTAGGAGGCGTTAGTGGATCCAATTGCTGATATGTTTACAATTATTAGAAATGGTTGCCGGGCAAATAAGACCGAGGTGAAGGTGCCATATTCAAGGTTGCACACGGAAATACTCCGTATTCTGCTTGAGGAAGGTTTTATTAACAATTTCACGCTTGATTCGGAACGAAAGCCACGAAGTATCACGGTAATGCTTAAATATTCAAAGGATGGCGACTCTGTTATCAGGGATTTGCAGCGGGTTTCAAGGAGTTCACGCAGGGTATATGTGGGTAAAGATGAAATTCCGACAATCTTAAAGGGTCTGGGTACTGCTATACTGACAACTTCCAAAGGAGTAATGAGTGACCGTGAGGCGAGGAGAAAGAAAGTTGGTGGTGAAGTGATTGGATATGTCTTTTAAAGAGGAGTATTGATATGGCAAAGGTGAGAACAAAACCCGTCCAGATTCCTGATAAAATTCAGGTAAGCGTAAGCGGTCAGGAAGTAAGAGTAAAAGGTCCTCTCGGCGAGTTGAATCTGGTCGTTTCAAAAAATGTGAAAGTTGAATTGAAAGATAAGGCAGTTACTGTATCAACCACCAATGATAGCATGGAAGCTCAACATCAACAGGGAACTACAAGAACATTGATCATCAATATGATTAAGGGTGTAACCGAGGGTTATTCAAAGACACTTGTAGTTCAGGGAACCGGTTACAGGGCGCAACTTGTCAGTGGTGGCATCCAGCTATTCTTAGGGTTTACGAAGCCTGTAGTCATTCCTGTTCCTCCGAGCATAAAAGTCGAATTGCAGACTGTGAAGAGCGCGGATAAAGGTGACCTCACTAATATAACACTGAAAGGGATTGATAAACAACTGGTTGGTGATATTGCTGCAAAGATTAAAAAGGTGCGTGTGCCTGATCCTTACAAACATAAGGGAATTCGTTATATGAATGAGATTATTAGAAAAAAGGTCGGCAAGCGTGCGGTTGCTCAGGCAACATAACATTGATGGTGAGAGAATATGAGATTAGAAGGTAGGATTAGAAGACATAAAAGAATCAGAAAAAATCTGCTTGGAACTTCAAACAAACCCAGATTGTGTGTATTCAGGAGTAATAAACACATATATGCTCAAATCATTGATGATGCAAAGGGTATTGTTATCTGCGGTGTATCTTCTGTGAATAAGAAAGATATAAAGGCAAAAAAGAAGGTTGATGCTGCTATGGAAATTGGCAAGACAATTGCTAAGATTGCCCTTGAAAAAGGAATAAGAGAGGTTTGTTTTGACCGTGGTGGATACAGATATCACGGTAGAGTAAAGGCACTTGCTGAAGGTGCAAGGCAATCAGGATTGAAGTTTTAGGGGGACGATCATATGCAGGAAAATGCTGTTGAATTCATAGAAAGGGTTGTAGAACTAAAAAGGGTTTCAAAAGTAATCAAAGGTGGTAAGAGGCTGAAACTTTATGCCTGTGTCGTGGTTGGAGATGGTGCTGGTAAGGTGGGCATAGGACATGCAAAATCAGCTGAGGTTGCACCCGCAATAAAAAAAGCGACCGAGATTGCAAAAAAGAATATGGTTCAGGTATCGGTTGTTGATGGTACTATTCTTCACCCGGTAGTTGGAAAATATTCAGCAAGTCGCGTTATCCTCAAACCCGCACTTCCAGGAAGTGGTATTATTGCGTCCAATGCAGTGAGGGCAGTATGTCAAGCAGCAGGTATAAGGGATATACTTTCTAAGGCATTGGGTGCAAGAAACTCTACAAATCTGGCAATGGCAACAGTCAAAGGGTTGAAATCAATTCGTTCAATCCAGACCGTTGCTGAAATGAGAAACAAACCAGCTGAGTATTTTATGAGGAAAAAATATGAAAAAGATAAAAGTGATATTAAAGAAGAGTCCGATTGATAAAATAAAGAAACACAAAGTAACCCTCAAGGCACTTGGCTTGAACAGGATTGGTAAGTCAAGGATACTTCCAGATAATAAAGCAGTTCGGGGTATGATCAGAGAGGTTTCTTACATGGTTGAGGTACAGGAGAATGTACAATGAAGCTAATTGACCTCAGACCCAAAAAGGGTAGCATACGCAAGAGGAAAAGAGTTGGTTGTGGCCCTGGCTCAGGACATGGAAAGACCTCCTGCCGCGGTCATAAGGGTCATAAAGCACGTTCCGGTTACAAAGTCAGAATGGGTTTTGAAGGTGGGCAAATGCCATTGACCCGACGTTTACCCAAACGCGGATTCAAAAATTTTACAAGTCAGAAGTTTGAGATTGTTAATCTTCTGCAACTGGTGGGATTTTCGGCAAATAGTGAGATAACACCTGAACTTCTGAAAGAGAAAGGACTTATAAAAGGTGGTTCAAAGATAAAGATTCTCAGTCAGGGTAATCTTGACAGACCGCTTATTGTTAAAGCCCATTCATTCTCCAAGAAGGCGCAGGAAAAGATATCAGCAGCAGGTGGCAGGGCGGAGAAGATTGTATGATGTCAACATTCCAGAACATTTTTAAAGTTCCTGATTTAAAGAAAAAATTGCTCTTTACCCTGGGTGCGGTGTGCATATATCGTCTCGGTGCCCATGTGCCTTTACCAGGCATAAATGCCCAGGCACTCGGCTTATTGATGCAACAATTGAAACAGCAGGGTTCTTTGTTTGGAATGTATGATATCTTTGTCGGGGGTGCATTGTCAAGGGCAGCAATATTGTTTTTAGGAGTAATGCCCTATATATCTTCTTCAATCATTTTCCAGTTGCTCGGTTCAGTTTTTCCACAGATTGAAAAACTCCAGAGAGACCAGGCAGGAAGACGCAAAATAACCCAATATACAAGGTATCTCACAGTTGCTCTGGCTGCCTTCCAGGCATTCGGGATTGCAGCGTATCTTGAAATGCAGAAGTTTTCAACTGCGAGCGGGGTTGTCCCCATTGTCTATGAACCCGGATGGGTTTTCCGTTTATCTTCGGTTCTGACCTTAACCTGTGGTGCAATATTCGCAATGTGGATAGGCGAGCAGATCACAGAAAAGGGTATTGGCAATGGAATTTCTTTTTTGATATTCATTGGCTGTCTTGAAGAATATCCAACTTACTTTTTCAGAACTGCACAGCTGGTTGCAACCCAGGGTCTCTCTATCATTAACTTGATCATTGTTATCGTCATTATGAT
>JBDRWH010000005.1:0-4361 GCA_039802325.1 Caldifarciminota bacterium | reverse complement strand
TACTTATTGTTGCCTCAGTGATTGTTATGACTCAGGCGACCAGACGCATTCCTGTTCAGTATCCAAAGAGGGTGATCGGCAGAAGGATGTATGGTGGGCAATCAACATTTCTGCCGCTAAGGGTAAATACCGCAGGGGTTATTCCAATAATCTTTGCCCAGTCACTCGTGGTATTCCCGGGAACAGTCGCTGCGTATGTCCCGAGCCTGAAATATCTGGCGGAATTGTTCAGGCCGGGTTTCTGGGCTTATGATCTGATATTTTTCGCACTCATTATTTTCTTTACCTATTTTTATACCTCAATTGTATTCAACCCTACCGAACTTGCTGAGAATATGAAAAGATATGGTGGTTTTATTCCGGGGATAAGACCCGGGCAGAAAACCGCTGACTATGTTGATGGCGTGCTATCAAAGATTACCCTTCCCGGTGCCTTATTTTTGGGATTCATTGCACTTGTTCCCTGGTATTTGATTAACTATTTGAAAGTGCCATTTTATTTTGGCGGTACTACACTGCTGATTATTGTTGGCGTTGCGCTGGATACGGTCCAGCAGATTGAATCCCAGTTGCTAATGTATCATTATGAAGGTTTTATGAAGAAAGGCAAAATCAGGGGACGTCGTTGATGATCTTTCTTTTTGGTGCTCCAGGGGTTGGGAAAGGAACTCAGGCACAGATGCTTGTGGAGAGATACAATTTCAAGAAATTTTCTATGGGTGATGTTTTGAGAGAAGAAATTGCAGTCGGGAGTCCAGTAGGTAAAAAGGTAGAAACCTATCTTAAGAATGGTGTCCTTGCACCTGATGATATTGTCTTTGAAATAGTTGAAGATTATGTGCTTGAAAATTTAGAATCGCATATTCTTTTTGATGGATTTCCAAGAAATTTGTTTCAGGCAATGGAATTGGAAAAACTTCTTGCCCAGCACAACAAGAAAATTGGACTTGCTATTGAGTTACAACTTCCGAACGAAGAGATAATAAAAAGAACACTGGCACGTGCCTATTGTCCTAAATGCGGCGCAGTTTATAATGAAATAACCAGTCCGCCAAGAATTGCAAACCTGTGCGATAATTGTGGCTCAACACTTGCCAAGAGAAAGGATGATAATCTGGAGGTTATTATGAATCGGCTTAAAGTCTATGAAGAGATGACCAGACCTCTCACCGAATACTACAAATCATTGGGCGTATATGTTCCAGTGGATGCATCGGGTTCTAAAGAAGACATTCTTCAGAGGATAGTCAAGGTTATTGATGGCATTGTTAAATGATGAAGGAATCAATAATATCATTCTGGCTGGTGAAATTATCCATAAAATATTCAAGCAAATTGAAAAAATGGATTTGAAAGGTATGACAACTGCTGATTTGAATGATTATATCCATAATAAGATAACCGAATGCAGGGGCAAACCAGCATTTTTAGGATATCGTGGTTTTCCAAAAAGTGCCTGCATCTCATTAAATAATGAGGTTGTTCACGGCATACCGGATGAGCGTGTTATAAAGAGCGGAGACCTGGTAAAGGTGGATGTTGGTGTGTCTTACAACGGCTACATTGCTGATGCAGCGAGGACTTTTGTTGTTGGCTCGGTACCGAAAAATGTATTAAGATTCATTGATTTAACAAAACAGGCATTAAAGAAAGGGATTGAAAAGGCGACTGCAGGGAATCATATTTCTGACATTTCTCAGGCGATTCAGAGACTGGTGGAAGAAAATGGTTATAGTGTAGTACGTGAACTTACAGGACACGGTGTAGGTAGGTCATTACACGAAGAACCAATGATCCCAAATTTTATTGCAAGGGGTCCTGACCCCAAATTGGTTCCTAATATGGCTCTGGCAATTGAACCGATGACCAATATGGGCGGATTCGAGGTCAAGACTGCAGACAATGGCTGGACTATACTAACCCTGGATGGTTCTTTATCCGCTCATTTTGAAGACACTGTAATAATCCTGCAGAATGGAATTCTGAATGCGACAAAGGTCGTAGAGAATTGATATGGCGAGAAAAGATCTAATACAAACCGAAGGAACGATAATTGAGACCTTGCCGAATGCTATGTTCAGGGTTGAGCTTGATAATGGGCACAAAGTTCTCGCGCATGTTTCTGGCAAAATGCGTATGAGTTACATTAAGATTTTGCCTGGAGATAGGGTTCTTTTAGAGTTATCACCTTATGACCTTTCCCGGGGCAGGATTGTCTGGCGGTATAAATGAATGTTGACTTTTTTAAAAAATTTTGTATAATATTTGTTTAAGGAGATAATTTGAAGGTTAAGTCATCAGTTAAGAAAAGGTGCATTAAGTGTCGGGTTATCAAAAGAAAGGGTGTGGTTAGAATTATTTGCAAGGACCCCAGACACAAGCAGAGACAGGGTTGATGTGTGCATGAACGCACATAATATTACAGATTTTTTGTTCCGATAAAGGAGGTTTATGCCAAGAATTGCGGGTGTTGATTTGCCTTTGAACAAGAAAGTTGAATACGGTTTGACTGCTATTTATGGGATTGGTATCCCGATTGCTCAGCAAATAGTTTTGCGTTGCGGTATTGACCGTTCAAAAAAAATCAGGGATTTGACCGAGGAAGAGGTAACGAAAATAAGAAAACTTATTGAATCTGATTATAAAGTTGAAGGCGCCTTGCGGGCAGACCTTGCGGCAAATGTAAAAAGGTTGATTGATATTGGTTGTTATCGGGGATTAAGGCATAAAATTGGTCTGCCAGTGAGGGGACAGAGAACCAGGACAAATGCGCGCACGCGCAAAGGCAAGAGAAAGACTGTTGCAGTTACCAAGGCAGCACCAGGAGAGAAGAAATGAAGAAAAAAGTGATAAAAAGGAAAAAGACAACGAGGGTGGAACTTACCGGAATTGCCAATATCTTTGCAAGTTTCAATAATACAATTGTCTCAATATGTGATAACCAGGGCAATACTCTTTGCTGGTCAAGTGCAGGTAGGGTTGGTTTTAAGGGTACTAAAAAAGGAACTGCTTATGCTGCTCAGCAATGCGCTACTGCAGTAGGGAAAGAAGCACTTTCTCTGGGTATAAAGAAAATTGAGGTGCGCATAAAAGGACCTGGTCCTGGTCGTGAAGCAGCGATAAGAACTTTACAGACTGTAGGTTTGACGATTACGACGATAAAGGATGTGACGCCATTGCCTCATAATGGCTGTCGTCCACCGAGAAAAAGGAGGGTATAAGTGGCACGCTATATCGGTCCGAAATGCAAGATATGTCGTCGCGAAGGAGAAAAGTTATTCTTGAGGGGAAGCAGATGTTATACCGACAAATGCTCTTTTGTTAGAAGGGGTTATCCTCCTGGTATGCACGGCAAGGTTGGACGTAGAAAACTAACTTCCTATGCCACACAATTGAGAGAAAAACAAAAAGTGAAGGCGATTTACGGAGTTCTTGAGACGCAGTTCAGAAAAATTTTTCGTGATGCGACCAAGATGGCAGGTGCACCTGGTGAAAATCTTTTGATATTACTTGAAAGAAGACTTGATAATGTTATTTATCATCTTGGGTTCGCTTCCTCAAGAACTCAGGCACGGCAGCTTGTGAAACATGGTAATGTTCTGGTGGATGGGAAAAAAGTTGACATTCCTGGTTACTTGGTAAAACCCAATCAGGTTATTTCATTAACAGAGAAAATGCGCAAGAACTCTTTTGTGAAGAAGGCACTTGAGGAGAGAGATCCGGAGAAGATAACTGGTTGGCTCAAATTCAATAAGGAGAATATGACCGGAACTATCCTTAGATTTCCTAAGCGCGAAGATGTAACAATACCTTTGCAAGAAAATTTAATTGTTGAGTTGTATTCCAAATAAGGAGTGTTATGGCACTTAAACCGATAGTAATGCCAAAAGGCATTGAAATTGAAAAAGAAACCGCAACTGATGTTTTTGGACGGTTCATAATCTCTCCCTTAGAGAGGGGATATGGGATAACTATTGGTAATGCAATGCGTCGGGTGCTTTTATCATCTATTCAGGGTGCATCAATTACAAATATCCGAATTACAAATGTGATGCAGGAATTTTCAACTATCCCTGGAGTATATGAGGATGTTGTTGAGATTATCCTGAACATAAAGAAAATAAGAGTAAAACTTTTGAGTGATGAGCCTACAACTCTGACTTTGAAGGTCAAAGGTAAGAAAGAGTATCTTGCTGAGGATATAGAAAAAAATCCACTCGTGATAATTGCTAATCCTAAACAGAAGATTTTGACTGCTTCAGAGGCAAAGGTGAATTTTACGATGGAAATGATGGTTGAAGCAGGCAGGGGTTTCGTACCTGCTGAACTACTGAAGAAAGGCGAAATGCCTGTGGGCACAA
>JBDRWH010000004.1:13160-29410 GCA_039802325.1 Caldifarciminota bacterium | reverse complement strand
TTCCCTGACCAGGCAGAATAATATCATAACCACAATCAATGATTGTCTTGATAAAAGACTCAAATTGCCAGGGGAAATTCCAGGTGCCACAGAACTGAAATCTATTGGTTATCCTGTGGAATTGCAATGCCTTCATCATCAGTTTTTGCCCGAGCAATTAATAACCAGCCTATGACTGAAAGAACAAACACTATCCCACCAAAAATAATAAAGAGATACTTTCTGCTAATAAATGTCGCCAGTGACCCAACCGCCAGAGCTCCAACAACGAATGTAAGGTTTAAAAGCCAATCACGAAAAGAGAATATCCTTCCCCGAACCTCTTCATCTGCGTAATGATGGATAAGGGTATCCTGACCTATAAATATCGGCGATGCAGCGATACCCACAATCATTGCTATTATGATGAATTGATAGAACTGATTAATAAAAGGAAAGGCAATCAGTCCAATACTGATAGTGACGAAACAGTAGACAATAAAGACCTTCAAATCAAGATAGTGCCCGAGCGTGCCAGCAATATATGCACCAACCAGAAGTCCAATAGCACCGACCGCTGCAAGTGCACCAACACCCCTGGTGCCCCATTCCATGTCCTGCTGGATTGTCGGGATTGCCAGAACATATATAACACTCCCCGCAACAATCATAAGAAAAATCGTAGCCATTGCAAAACCAAGATTTTTTCTCTTTACAATATGCCTTACTGCCTGAAACATTTCTTTCAGAATTTTCAGAATGCCATCCTTCACCATTATGACCAAATTTTCAGGCTTCAAATGGCTTACTTCCTTTACCCTTTCCTTTAAATTTACTCTCATTATATATAGCATTATTGCTGATATGCCAAATGTAATACCATCAATGATAAAGGCAACAATCCAGCCCGCAATACCCAGCACATTCTTCCAGATAGGCCAGTCAATGATCAACCCACCCGTTGCCATACCTAAGAATGTCGCTCCCCTGCCCACAAGATTGATAATGGAATTTGCTGCAAGCAGTCTTTTTTTAGATACAAGATTGGGAATGATGGCGCTTCTCGCGGTATTGAAGAATAGAGCAAGCAGGAACATAAAGAAAACAATGCCAAACACCGGATAGATATTCTTGGTATAAATATAAACCAACGGCAGACAAAACGCACAAACCATTCGTAGTGTATCACATATCACCATAACTTTTTTCTTGTGCCAGCGGTCAACCAGAACCCCGGCAATCGGTCCGAAAACTAACACTGGAAGCGTAATGAACAGCGCAAGCTGGGACAGCAAGAAAGGAGTTCGCTCTTTAGGGAACAAACCGATAAGAGCGATGAGGGCGATATAGTCGAGTTTGTCACCGAATTGACTGACTGTCTGGGAAAAAACAAAGATTGAGAAATCCTTTATTCTTAATATATTCCAGAATTTAACCCTGCTTATGACACACCTCAGTATAAAAATCAAGAACCTGTTTGGTAACAACCTTCCAATCGTATCTTTTTGCCTTTTCTCTACCCGCCCTGCCAAATTTTCTCATTAATTCGGGTTGTCTTAAAAGATAGATTATCTTTTCCGCAAGAGATTCAGGATTCATTGGCTCAAAGAACAGACCTTCAGCCCCTTCGCCAAGAATTGTTCTGTATCCTGGTATATCTGATGCGACAATGGGTTTGCCACTTGCCATTGCTTCAAGAAGCACAATCCCAAAACTCTCAGCACCTGTCGCTGGTGAACAATAGATATCACAGGAGGCATAATAGCGCGGTAATTCTTCGGGTGTTACAAAACCAACGAAAACCACATTTTCCTTTATATGTTCTTCAATATATCGCCGGTAATAATGCTCCAGAAACCCTTCACCCACTATCACAAGTTTCGCCTCAGGAAATTCCTTTACTATTTTAGGAAATGCCATAAGGAGATATTTTAATCCTTTTCGTGGTTCAAACCTTCCCACAAAAAGAATCTTTGGTGAATAATTCTTGAGTTTTTCAATTTCAGGCACATCCGGACGGAATCTTTCTGTATCAATACCATTGGGGATAATCCGATATTCACCAATCGGGAAATAACGCAGGACACAATCGCGCGCCACGGTAGAAACCGCAATCATACCATCAATTCTTCTAAAATATTGTTCTAATACAGGTTCCCACAATACATAACCAAAACTCTCTTCATAAGCAGAATGAAAGGTAACAAAATTCTTTGCCCTTGAATATTTTATGGCAAGATAAGGAAGAGTTGGAGCAAGTGCACCATGAAGATGGATAACATCAAACTTTTCGGCTTCCAGAAAACGACGGGCTTGCCAGGGAAGGGTAATACCAAAACTTAAAACTGAGAATGAGCGATTTTTCAGAAATTTTATTGCCCTACCCATTCTGATAATTTTTTCATCCACATAGGGATAATTCTTTCCAAATGAGGGAGCGAGGATCTTGGTTAAATGTCCCATTTGATTCAGATTTTTCCAGAGATGCAGAATGTGTTCTGATATGCCACCGGTATGAGGATAGAAAATATCTGAAACCAACAAAATCTTCAATCAATGCCTCCAGTATGACCAAACCCACCACTGCCCCTTTCGGTTCTATTCAATTTTCTCACCCTTCTAAATTCTGCCTTGATGACTCTTGCTATAACCATCTGGGCAATTCTATCACCCGGTTTTATTCTGACACTTTTTGTACCGAAGTTAAATAGAATGACTTTTATTTCACCGCGATAATCTGCATCAATTGTACCGGGTGTGTTCAGAATTCCAATACCATATTTCAATGCCAGACCACTGCGTGGTCTGACCTGCGCCTCATACCCTGCTGGTATTTCAATCCTGATACCTGTAGGAATCGCACAAAAAGCACGAGGCTTAAGCACCACCGGTTTCTGAATATCTGCGCACAGGTCACACCCAGCTGAATGTGAAGTTTGATATCTTGGTATAAAATTGCCAATGATCTTTATTTTCAATCCACTATGTTTCTTTTCTTCTTTAGGCATTTTGGATTCAGGCATTTTTATTTTCATTCTATCCATTCAGGATGAAATACAAACCACTGGTCTGGAAATTTTGAAATAAATGTCTCAAATCTTTTTGTCATGAACAAATAAAATTCGTTTTCATCATCAAATATGTTCATTGGTTCAATAACGCCTAAGTAGCGCTTTTTCTGATTTGTTCTACTCAACAAAACCATATATCCAAAGACAACCGGAATTTTCTTCCGGACAATAATCTCGCCTAAATTTTTAGGAAAACTCCTCCTTCCTGAAAAAAATTTCAACACTGTACCCTGTTTCATTAAATCCCTGTCAGCAAGAACCGCAAGTATTCGGTTGTTTCTTATTGTCTCAAGAAACGCATAACTTGCCCGCGACAAAGGAAAAGTCTTCAATCCTGTTGCTTCACGGTGTTTTGTATACAATTTGAACATCTCAGGTTCAGTTTCCTCAACCAGTGCAATCATTGGATAACCACAGGCAGCAAGGAAATTCCCTGCATAATCCCAGTTGCCAATATGAAGGGTAATTAAGATGCAACCCTTCTTATTTGCCAGAGCCTCATTCAGGTTTTCAAGCCCCTGTGCGATAACATCGCTGATAAATTCTTCCTTTTTCAGAAATCCCAGGCGAAAAAAATCAATCATACATCGGGCAAAATTCTCAAATGTCCGACGACACAGATAATTATGCAACTCCGGGTTAGATGGAAATATGTAGTGAAGGTTCCGCAGGATATAACCTCTCTTTCTCTTGAGAAGAAAATAGCAGATTCCACCGATAAAGCGTGCAATCTCATCGGCAATGCTCAACGGGATTAGTTTTACTAATTTTACTCCACATTTTTGCAGCTTAACCGCGATATCCACCGCTCAAGAATTTGGCTATTTTCTATACTCTTTTAGAGCAATGCCCAGTATCTTCATGGCATTTCTAATGTCTTCTTCTTTGAGCACATAGGCAATTCTTACCTGATCTTTGCCTTTTTTTAATGTTGAATAAAATCCATTTGCTGGCGCCAGCATCACTGTACTATTCTGGTAATTGAAATCGGTCAAAAGCCATTGGCAAAAATGATCTGCGTCCTTTACAGGTAAACTAAGAACCGTATAAAACGCACCTTCTGGTTTATGCCCATAAACATCAGGAATCTCTTTCAAACATTCAAACAGTACATTGCGCCTATGCTCGTATTCCTTAATCATCGGTTTAATATACTTGTTGATATTCTTATATGCAGCAATAGCACCAATCTGTTCCAGGGTTGGTGGACATAATCGTGCCTGACAGAACCTGATAATTGCATCCATTACTTTTTTATTACGACTGATAATACATCCAACCCGGGCACCACACGCAGAGAACCTTTTTGAAATTGAATCCATCAAAATTACCCGTTCCTCAATTTCTGGCAGGGATAGAGCACTGATGTGCTCTTTTCCATCATAAATGAATTCCCGATATACCTCATCAGAAAGTATGAATAGATTATGTTTTTTACTCAAACGCTGAAGGATAAACATCTCCTCTTCAGTAAGTACTGTTCCTGTTGGATTATTCGGTGTATTTATAAGGATTGCCTTTGTCCGATTGGTTATCTTCTTTTCAATCTCCGATTCCGAAGGTAGATGAAACCCATTTTCAATCTTTGTCTCTATCGCTACTAATTTTACATTTGACATTACTGAGAAACCATTATAATTTGTATAATAGGGTTCAAAAATAATTATCTCATCTTTCGGATCACAAACAGTCATCATTGCAAATATTATTGCCTCACTGCCACCAATTGTAATCCAAATATTGTCCAGATCCAGATCAAAACCAAGGTTTCGGTAATAATCAAGAATTGCAAGACGCAGGTCAAGTATTCCACCTGAAGGACCATAACCAAGAACTTTCTCCCGGTGCTGGTTGATCGACTCAAATACCTCTACTGGAGTTTCAATATCAGGCTGACCAATATTGAGGTGATAAATCTTTATCCCTTTTTTCTTTGCCTCATCAGCAAATGAAGATAATTTTCTGATTGGTGAATAAGGCATGTTGTCTGCCCTTCGTGAAAGAATTTTTTCTCTTATCTTGTTATTTGCCATACTGAAATTATACCCAGAAGATTGCAAAAGTCAACCATTACAAAACCATAATCTGGAAAAAGTGACACAAGGTTATTGACAAATTAAGATTTTTTTTTATAATACATGTTAGTGATGGATTATCAATGATGGCAAAAAGGAAAACAACTCAGATTCAACTTGTGAAGAAAATCGTCAGATTAAAAACCCAAATTGAAAAATTGCACGATAACTTAAGACGTTCTCAGGCAATTATTAAGGCTGTATTTGAACATTCACCAGTTGGCATAACCGTGCGCTTGGGTTCAGGCGAATTGGTTTCTTTTAACAAAGCCTGGAAAAAAATCTGGAATTTGACATATCATAAAATTGCTGAAAATGAAAGAAAATGCAAAAACTGGAACGTTCGCCAGAGATACCCTTTTCTTAAGGATGCTATACCAAAAGTTCAGCGTATTTTTGATAAAGGTGGGGAGATATTCCTGCCTGAAATTCATGTTACCAGTCCAGATACTAAATTTGATAAATGGATCTCTCAACATTACTATGCGATAAAAGATATTCACGGCAGGGTTGAACACATTGTAACCATCACCCAGGATATAACCGAACAAAAACATACCCTTCTGGCACTCCAGGAAAGCGAAGCAAAATTTCGAACCATTGTCAACAATGTCAATCTTGGAGTTTATCGCTCTATAGTCAAACCCCCTGGATATTTTGTCCAGGTCAATCCTGCATTTGTAAAAATGTTTGGTCATCAGTCAGTGAAACAAATATTGAAAACCCCTGTAGAGAAATTCTATAAGAATCCGAAGGAACGTATCCAATTTCTAAACGAACTGATGTCAAAAGGCGAAGTCAGAGACCGAGAATTGTTGTTGAAAAAATATGATGGTTCAACGTTCTGGGCTTCAATATATGCCAAGGCACATTTTGCTGACAACGGCGATCTCCAATGGATTGACGGTGTCATTGAAGATATTACTGAACGGAAGAAAATGACAGAAACCTTACACGCTCTTTCATTTACTGATGAACTCACCGGGCTATACAACCGGCGTGGGTTTCTCACTTTGACCGAACATCAAAGCAAAATTGCTGACAGAACCGGGAAACCGATGTTTTTGCTCTTCGTAGATATGGATAATCTCAAAGATATTAATGATGAATACGGACATCCAATGGGTGATCAGGCATTAATCCAAACATCAAAGATTTTGAAGAAGACATTCCGCGGTTCCGATATCATTGCCCGGATCGGCGGTGATGAATTTGTCATACTGACCCTTGAAATGCAAAGAACCAAAGGTGAGATTTTCTACAGACGGTTGCAAAGAAGTCTGGACATTTTCAACGAATCAGCAAAATTGCCGTTCAAGATTAGCCTGAGCAGTGGCTGGGCTTATTATAATCCTAAGAAACCGCGGACCATTACCCAATTGTTAAAGCAGGCAGACCGGATGATGTATATGCACAAACAAAAGAAGAAAAAAATTAGCAAGAAATGAAATTTAAATACGGATTTCTTTGGAACACTTTTCTTAAAAGACTTATGGCTATGCGCAAGGGGGTAAAAGGCTAAAGAGGGCATAAGATGGCAAAAGGACTAAAAAAACAGGATATGATTAACGATTTGGTTTCGTCTGACGGTTTAGAAAAGCGAAACGGTTTGGTATATTGGTTTCGTTTGGCGACAAACGAATTTCGAAATACGAAACGCTTTTCGCAGCCGACGAACGAAGTCTCATTCTGTTCTTTAATCTGCCTTTCATTGCCCTTACTTGCCATTTATGCTGTCCGCCATTCTGTATGGCGGATTCACATCTTGTGTCTTTTTAAGCCATTTTACCCTTTTGTTTGACATATCCAAGGAGGTAGAAATGAATCTCATTACATTATTAGTTGTAATCAGCACAATAACGAAGCCGAATCCACTGGAAAAAATCAATCAACTACAGCGCACCTATTTTAAATCTCAATATGTAATTCCTGTGGCAAGGGTTCTTAATCCCTGGAACTGGAACCTATGCAACCTGCAGGGTGGTGAAATTCTCGGTACCTTCAGCAATCCAAATTCACCCAATTTAGCCTTTGCAATATCTTTTCGCGATGTCTGGCGCACAACTGATGGTGGTACTAACTGGACCTTGTCTTTAGAAAACTGTATGCCCCTGGGGGGACTTCTGTCAACAGGCACCAGGGGGATAGTTGTTGATGGCGGTGGAGTGGTCTGGATAACCCTGAATGCAGGAAATGATTGGGCAGAAGTTTTTTACACGAATGATTTCCAGACGGCAAGTTTTGATGTAGCGGATACTGTGATTTATCTTGTGGACAGCATTCCGCCAAGGCTATGGCGGAGCACAAATTCCGGACTATCCTGGCAGATGATTGGCACATTTCCTAATCTTTACAGCATTGACCAGATAGTTCATCTGCCAGGCAATCCCAGTGTATTCTGGTTTACAGGTCACACTACACCAAATGACACTCTGGCATATATTTACTTCTCACCTTCCGGCACACTTGTTGATACAATTCCTGCCAGTGAAGTTCTTGATATCCAGCCCAGTCCCTATAATCCAAATTTCACACTCATTGCTACTGATAGGGGAATCTATCAATCAACCGCAGGTTCAGGACCCTGGACAAGAATAAATGAACCATTTGTATTTGGACTATTTCAGCCCGTAGATATTGAGTTCACAGGAAATGATACAATCGTGGTTTCAAGTATTCTTAATCCCGGCATATTCAGAGGCGCAAGGCAGTATGGGATATGGATTTTTTCCTATGTAGAATCAAGGGAGATTGGAACTCTTATTAGCTCTGGTGGCTCAGGAACATTTTATGCAGGCAGTCTTGGAAAAGGTGTTTATAAATCCACTAACAAGGGCTCTTCCTGGACCATTCAGAGAAACAACCTCTATGCACATACATTCATCAGCTCTGGTGCGGTAAGCTATCCATTTCTTGATACAGTTTTCTATAGCATTGGCATTGGAGGCACCATATACCGCATAAAGAATCATGGCGCAACCTATGATACACTTAAGAATTTTCTCCTTTTGGGTTCAGGAATAGAATCAGCACCAACAAATCCAGATTTTCTGATCGCATCCTGTATTGATATGCAGATTTCAGGCACAACCTTTGAATTGGGCACAATATTCACTTCCACAGATGGTGGTGTAAACTGGACAAAAGTTGATTCCAATTACCTGCCAACCGACTTCGTGATCACAAGCAATCCCAATATCATTATTGGACTTTGTGATACTTTTCTAATTCGTTCAACAACCGGTGGTACTGCTTTCACACCTGTATTTGCAAAACCTGTTTCTCTTTCTAATCTTGCAGGTATTGATACAATCTTTGTTGCCACTGACGATTCAGTTTTTGTGAGTTTTGACCAGGGTGCAACCTGGCAATTTCTTTGTGCTGATCCTGGAGAGGAAACAAATGAGATATCCTATGACAATACACGAGAAATCCTCTATTTGACCGATGTCCCAATTTACCGATACAATCTGACCACCGGCACATTAGATAGTATAAATTTTGATGGATACTACAACTATACTACTCGTGTTGCCCCAAATGGCAATCTATATTTTCTATATCAAGGTGCAGATTCAGTGTATATCGCCCGTTCCTTTGATACTGGAAACACAATTGACCAAGAGCCTTTCCCGATTCCCCATTTCTTTGGAGGTTTGTTCGCGTGCAATGGTGCACTATTCTATTATGAAGGCGGACGGCGTTTCTGGGTAAGCACTGACATAACACATTACACTACTGAAGACAAAAATGCTTCAGGGTTACTACCTTTCTCTGTTCCCACATTGATAAGGAGAGGTTCAACAGTCAATATTGCATTTGCGATAATCAAGAAACAGAATTGCTCAATAAATATCTATGACCTCTCAGGCAGAATGATAGGGAAAATCTTTCAAGGAGAAAAGTCTCCGGGTAATCACAATGTCAATTTCAGCACCAGAAATTGGAGTGCCGGTGTTTACTTTCTGTTGTTCAGTACTGACACCGGTTGTACAGTTAGAAAAATGATCATTTACTAAAGTAGCTGTTATTGGCTATCTGCCCTTAACTGGTTAAAGCGCATTAATATGTAATATACTCATTGGAATCGTATTGACTTAACATACTAAATATATATAATCTGCCATGAAAATACTTGTCACCGGTGGCGCTGGTTTCATAGGTTCGCACATTGTAGACGCCTATATAAATGAAGGTCATACTGTAGCAATCATTGATGACCTATCAACCGGTGATATCAAGAATTTAAACCCGAGGGCAGAGTTTTTTAGAGAAGATATTTGTTCTCCTGCTATTGAGAAAATATTTGCAAAATACAAATTTGATATTGTCAACCATCATGCTGCTCAGATCAATGTGCGCAAATCACTTGAAGACCCTCTATTTGATGCCCGGGTCAACATAGTCGGCTCATTGAATCTTCTCAATCTTTCAGCAAAATATAATATAAGAAAATTTATCTTTTCCTCAAGTGGCGGTGCAATTTATGGTGAACCAGAAAAATTCCCTATTACCGAAAATTACCATCCCGAACCACTCTGTCCCTATGGTGTTGCCAAACTTACTGTAGAATACTACATCAAAGTATTCGCTAAGTTATACAATTTTCAATATGTAATTCTTCGCTATAGTAATGTTTATGGTCCACGCCAGATTTCTAAGAGTGAAGCAGGCGTGATTTCAATCTTTATCAATCAAATCCTTGAAAACAAGGATTGCTTTGTGAATGGCGATGGTGAACAGATACGGGATTATGTCTATGTTGGTGATGTAGTAAATGCAAATCTGCTTGCTTTGAATGCAGAATCAAATTTTTTCAATATTGGCACGGGTATTGAGACGAGTGTAAATGGACTTCTCAATGTGCTGGGGCAAATACTGAATAAAGAGATACCTCATCAGCATCGTGCACCAATACCTGGTGAAGTGCTTAAAAATGTACTGGATTTTTCAAAAGCAAAAAAAATCCTGGGCTGGTTCCCAAAAATTTCTTTAGTAAAAGGCATTGAACTGACATATCAATACTTCCGTAATGAAAAGCAAGACAGGATATCTTAATCCAGAAGTTCTTGCCCGATTATCAAGACTTGATTTAAAGGCAAGATTGGTAGTGGAAGGATTCTTGACCGGTTTACACCATAGCCCCTATAAAGGTTTTTCCCAGGAATTCACTGACTACCGTCCCTATATGCCGGGTGATGAATTGAAGCGTATTGATTGGAAGGTTTATGGTCGGCGTGATCGTTTTTATATCAGGGAGTATCAGGAAGAAACAAACCTCCGTGCCTATATCCTTCTTGACAAGAGTGGTTCTATGGGTTACGGAAAGAACATAACAAAACTTGAATATGCAAAATTTCTGAGTGCCTGCCTTGCCTATTTATTATACAAACAACGAGATGGCGTAGGTATTATCACCTTTGATACAAAAATCCATGATTTTGTCCCGGCTTCAGCAAAGAAAATGAATTTTACAAGAATCCTGCAGGCAATTGATGGTACAAGTCCGGGTAACGAAACATCTCTTGCCCGGGTTTTGTTTGAACTCGGACAAAATATCAAACGAAGAGCACTTGTCATAATCATCTCAGATCTCCTTGATAAACCGGATATGGTCTTGAAATCGCTGAAATCCTTTCGCGCACGCAAACATGAAATCATTGTTTTTCAGATTCTTGACCCACAGGAGTTCACATTTCCATTCAGCGAAACTGCTTTGTTCCAGGATATGGAAACTGATGAAAATCTTGTAGTTGAACCCGGAGCAATCCGTGAATCATACAGAAACAAATTTAAAGAATTCTTGCATGCCTATAATAATGGAATGCTTGAATCACGGATAGATTATGCTTTGATCAATACCACCGAGGCGTATGACCATGCACTATTTTCATATCTTCAGAAACGCTCAAAACTTTTATGAGATTTCTCAATCCATATTATTTGTTTGGTCTCATGCTTATTGCTGTGCCCATTATCATCCACTTATACTTCAGGAAGAAACTGAAGAAAATACCTTTTTCTTCACTGGTATTTCTAAAGAGTGCTGAGGCATCAAGATTAAGATGGCTAAGACTAAGAGAAATTCTGATTTTGTTTGCAAGGTGTCTGTTTGTTGCCTCCTTATTTCTGGCACTTGCCCGACCCCAGTATCAAGGCAGACTTGTCACAGGGAATAAACTCGCCTCAGTATATTTGATCATTGACAATTCCTTTAGCATGGGCTATGGCAGGAATTTTGAGATTGCATTAGAACAGGCAGAAAGAATCATTGATACATATTCTCCGAAAAGCATGTTTTATGTTATTCCAATGTGTGGACAAAAAGGGTTCAAACCATTCTGGTGTAATAAACACTCAGCGACTAAAAACCTCAAAGAATTGAAATTATCAAATTCCACCGGCGAATTGAAAGATTTATATGACAAGTTTATCCAGGAAAAAACCGACTTACCCAAGGAACTTGTATACATTGGAGATGGTCAGACAATCAACTTCAGAGGTATTGAAAAATTGACTGATTTCTACTGGTTAAGAATACCGCTCGGTAGCAATGTTACGATTGAGTATGTGTTATTAAAAAATCCATTTTCCGCACCTGAACAAAACACTGAAATGATAGCAAATGTAAAAAATTATTCAAACCACTCGTATCAGGGGAAAGTGCAGATATCTGCGGGTCACTATTTCAATCAGCAAGAGTGTGATATCCCGCCCGGACAGGATTACCAACTCAGTTTCTCTTTACCAATTGCCATTCAAAAAGGCGTAGTGCAGATAGAAAATGATAGCCTTCCAATTGATAATCAATACTATTTTTCTAAATCCATTTTAACAAGAATGAGGGTCTTGATTGCAGGAAATGACAAATATATAAGATTGGGCTTATCACCTTCAAAGACAGTTAAATCACAATTTGAAATTGAAAATGCCGCGACTCTAAAAAGCATAGACCTGCGTCCGTTTGAAGTCATTATCCTTAACGGCATAGATGAAATAACAGAATTTGAATACTTGAAGTTGACCAATTTTCTGGCACAACCACGAAATGGCTTGATTATCTTTCTAACTCCGAAAATCGGCAGGCAATTAAGAAATCTAATTGCTGACTGCTGTGATATTATGGACTGGATAAATATTGATGGTTATTTAAATATCAAATCGTATGATATGGATTTTCAGCCATTTGAAATCTTTAAAGACAATCCCGGGTTAAAAACCATTAAATTTTTCAAATTCTCTCACCTCAATCCCCGTGGCAAGGTGCTGGCAAAACTGGATAATGGTATGCCTCTCATCATCAATCACAAGAATATTATGGTCATTGCCACTGAAATCAACGAAAATAATACAGATATTATGTATAATCCTAATTTCCTGCCTTTACTACATTCACTTATTTATGGATTAACAAACAGAAACATAGATAATGAATTTAAGATTGGACAAAAAATCCTGAGAACAGGCTTGATAAAAGGACCCGATGGTGAAATCCTGAGTGAAGGGATTTTTTTAAGACCAGGATTTCATACAAGTGATGGTGAAACACTGGGAGTGAATATCGATCCGATTGAAAGTAATTCTACTACAATCACTCCTGAAATGGCAAAAAATTTAGGAATAAGAACAATTACCATTGAATCATTAAGTGGACCTGCAGACCTGACAACTTTTTTCTTGATCCTGACACTTTGTGCTTTTGTTTGCGAGATTTTGTTTCTGTTATTATAAATCAATAAACAACAACTTTAATGCGCTGGGGTTTAATGTAAACTGAAATCAAAAATTCAGGCAGGATGATCTCTGGTGAAAGATAATATTCGCCGTTTACAAGGTCTGTGGTCTTAATGCGCAATTCAATGTTTTCTTTTATCAAACTGCTTACCCGACTACGCGCACCCTGAACAATGAGTGTGTCAGCAAACTGATCAGAAATCCAGACTTTCTGCCCAGGATTTTTCAAGATATTTAGTGGAACAGTCGTGAATATCTTCTGGTCAGACGAATCTATCACCACCTTCACCCTTACATTTTCAGACGAAAACTTGATCAAACTGGAGACCGGTTCAAATCTCAGATTTTTCTCATAAGTTGAGGACTGGTTCTTTACATCCAGAGATTCAACACTTACTTCACTGAACTTCTGCAAAATTTTTTTTGGACCGGTCACCAGAATAGTATCAAGCACCTCAATTCCTGCTATAGAAAATCCATTTTTCAAGTTTCCCTTGACTGCAATTGATATTTTTGCGGGTTTAGTAATTTTTTCATCAATCTCAACATTTACGAACTTAACTCCATAATTGATTAATACATCCTTTAACGGAACTACAAAATCTTTAGTGAAAATAACATTCTTACCAGGCACGACATCAGAAAGATTGCATTCTACTCTTGGTGGATTTACCCAGATTCCGAAAAGCGCCTTTCCTTTGCCGTTGAACGAAATTCTTACTTTTGTCAACGAATCAGTGACAATATAATTGTCTGGCAGATTGGTATAACTGATCATAATCTCCCGTTCAAGATTATATGTACCATCAATTGCAACAAACAACCAGAGCCCGAATGCAAACAACAATGCCAGAATCTTGCGTGCTGGTTCTACTGTAAAAAACCTTACTATAGACTTCAGGATTTTGAGCATAAAAATACCATGATACCTTTTTGTATGTGCAAACGATTTTCTGCCTGGTCAAAAACAATTGAATGTGATCCATCAATCACTTCATCAGTAATCTCCTCTCCCCTGTGTGCAGGTAGACAATGCATTACAATGTAATCAGTTTTTTTCGCATTTCTTAACAATTCGCTATTGAGTTGAAAAGGTTTGAAGATCTTTTTACGCTGTTCTGCTTCTGACTCCTGACCCATTGATGCCCAGACATCTGTGTAGATAACATCTGCATCCTTTACTGCCTCTGCAGGGTTATTTGTCCTTTTCACATTCTTTGCCTTTTTCAAATATTCTTTATATGGTTCATATCCATCCGGCGTGGCAATGTTCATCTTAAAACCAAGCACAGCTGATGCTGCTACAAAAGAATTACATACATTGTTGCCATCGCCAATATATGCAAGGGTTATCTTGTTCAAATCTCCTTTTTTCTCAATTACCGTAAAAAGGTCACATAGTATCTGGCAGGGATGTTCAAGGTCACAGAGCCCGTTTATCACCGGCACACTTGCATTATCAGCGAGTTCCCTGATGTGATTATGACTGAATACCCTTGCCATGATTATGTCAACCCAGCGTGAAAGATTCTTTGCCACATCCTTCACTGTCTCTCTTTTTCCCAATTGTATATCAGCAGGTGCCAGATAAATAGCATGACCGCCAAGCTGGGTCATACCAGTCTCAAATGTCACCCTGGTTCTCAAAGACGGCTTCTCAAATATCATTGCCAGGGTTTTATCCTTCAGTAGCTTATGTTCAATCCGCTTTTTCTGTTTTTCTTTCAATTCCCGAGTAATATCAAATATCTGATAAATCTCCTCCCGGGTTAAATCAAAGATTGAAGTAAGGTCTCTTTTCATTTATTCACTCCTCTTTTCTCATTATTATACGAACATTTTTCTGAAAATCAATAGTATTTGTTTCATAACCCATTGACAAAAGTAAAAAATGCTTTATAATTGACTATGTTGAAGATTAAACTTAATGGCAGTATAATGGAAGTCCAGGCAGGCAAGAAAATTGCGGAATTGATAACGGATAAAGACTATATTGCTGCACGGATAAATGGAGAACTGAAAGACCTGAACTTGCCGATCACTGAAAATTGCGAAATAGAACTGGTCAAATCCAGTGATCCTGAAGGACTGCAAATTTTCTGGCATTCAACTTCTCATATAATGGCAATGGCGGTAAAAGCCCTATATCCAGATGCTAAACTTGCGATAGGTCCGGCAATTGACCAGGGTTTTTACTATGATTTTGACCGACCCAAAGCTTTTACCACGGATGATTTGGCGAAAATTGAAGAAAAAATGGCTGAAATCATTAAGGAAGACATACCATTTGAGCGAATCGTGATGACCAAAGAGGCAGTAATTGAGTTTTTCTCACGCCGTAGTGAATATTATAAGGTAGAGCTTGTCAGGGAAATAAACGATAAAGAAATAAGCCTTTATCGCAATGGCGAGTTTGTTGACCTGTGCCGCGGTCCTCATATCCCACGGACTGGACTTGTAAAGGCATTCAAACTCCTGAGTGTCGCTGGTGCTTACTGGCGTGGTGATTCAAGATTGCCTATGCTATCAAGGATATATGGCATCTCATTCACCTCAACTGAGCAATTGAAGAACTATCTGCACAAACTTGAAGAGGCACAGAAAAGAGACCATCGCAAATTAGGCACAGAACTTGAGTTATTCTCAATTTTTGAGGATGCAGGCGCAGGATTGGTCTTCTGGCATCCAAAGGGCACAATCATCAGAAGATTGATTGAAGAATACTGGATAAAACAACATCTGAAAAATAACTATGAGTTGATTACCACTCCCCATATCGCCCGAAGCAATCTCTGGCAGACCTCTGGACACTACGATTTCTACCGGGATAAAATGTTCACCTTACCAGTTGAAAACGAAGAATATGTTTTAAAACCTATGAATTGCCCGGGTCATATTTTGATATTTAAATCAAAGGTAAGGAGTTATAAGGAATTGCCCATAAAATATGCGGAACTGGCAACTGTGTATAGAAACGAACTCTCAGGAACCCTGCATGGTTTATTAAGGGTTAGAGGTTTTACCCAGGACGATGCCCATGTTTTTTGCAGACCTGACCAGATTGAGGAAGAAATTGTGAAAATCCTGCAATTGACCCTGACGATCTTCAAGAAGTTCGGGTTTGAAGATTTTCAAGTAAACCTCTCTGTGCGCGACCCAAAAAACAAAGAAAAATTTATGGGTTCTGATGAGGAATGGCAAAGGGCAGAAAACGGTTTGATATCTGCTTTAAAGAAGGTGAAACTCCAGTATAAAGTTCAAGTCGGCGAAGCAGTTTTTTATGGACCCAAGATTGATATCAACATCCTTGATGCCCTGGGCCGTGCCTGGCAGGCAACTACAGTTCAGTTTGATTTTAATCTACCCAAGCGATTTAACATTGAATATATGG
>JBDRWH010000004.1:0-13150 GCA_039802325.1 Caldifarciminota bacterium | reverse complement strand
AAAAGGACAACACAAAGAGGTTGTTGTTATTCATCGTGCTCTTTATGGTTCCCTGGAGCGGTTTATTGGAACTCTGATTGAACACTATGCAGGTGCATTCCCTCTCTGGCTTGCTCCGGTCCAGATGGTGGTAATGCCAATTACGGATAAAGAAAACACCTATGCCAGGGATGTGTATAATCGTTCTTTAAAACACGGTTTAAGGGCAGAGTTTAATAGTAAATCTATGAAAATAAATTATCGTATAAGAGAAGCAGAGGTCAAAAAAATCCCTTATATAATCATAATTGGTCCTCGCGAAGTAGAGAAAAAGACCATTTCCGTGAGAAAAAGAGGACGGGGTGACCTCGGTGAAATGAAACTAAAAGATTTTTTCAATCTTTGTGACTCAGAACAAGGAGGTGAAGATTAAGAATCTTCCAAGGGTCAATACCGAAATAAGAACCGAAAAAGTCAAACTGGTGGATGAGAATCGGCAATATATGGGCATCTTTGATACATCAATCGCACTGCGTATTGCTCGTGAACGTGGACTCGACCTTGTTGAGGTTTCACCTGAAGCCCAACCACCAGTTTGCCGTTTAATGAATTTCGGGCGATATGTTTATGAAAAGAAAAGGCAGGAACGGGAATCAAGAAAACATCAGCATCAGACCCAGGTAAGAGAAATGAGGATGTCTATGAAGATATCAGACCATGATTATCAGGTAAAAATGAATAAGATAAAAGAATTTCTGGAAAAAGGCGACCGGGTGAAAGTAAAACTCAGACTTCGGGGCAGAGAACTGATCCATGCGCACCTGGGTATGAATCTGGTTGAAAGGGTAATCAAGGATCTTGAGTCCATTGCCAAAGAAGAAGCGCCGCCAAAACAGGAAGAACAGATCATTTCCGTGACTTTGATTCCACAAAGAGTAAAGAAGGAGAGTAAGCAATGAGCAAATTGAAAACCAAGAGAGGCTGGCTAAAACGGGTTAAGATAAAGAAAAACGGTAAGATTCTGCGCTGGAAATCAGGGAAAAGGCATCTTTTGACAGGCAAATCAAGAAAACGCAAAAGGAGGCTTTCAAAATTAACCCCTGTGTCCAAAGCAGATATGAAAAGATATAAGGATTTTAGATAGATTGTTCTGACATTTCAGGCAATCCAGGTAAAGAGCTGAAAGAAAGGAGCATTACAGATGCCAAGAACAAAAAATGCACCATATACGAGAAAACGCCGAAAAAAGTGGCTTAAAGCAGCAAAAGGATATTGGGGAGCAAAGCACCGCCTTTATAAGACTGCAAGAATACAGGTAATGAAGGCATGGCTCTCTGCTTATAAAGAACGAAAACGCAAGAAAAGAGTTTTCAGGGCATTATGGATAACAAGGATAAATGCAGCCTTAAGGGAAAAAGGACTGAAGTATTCTGAATTCATGAATTCTTTGAAAAAAAACAATATAGAAATTGACCGCAAAACCCTGGCCATGCTTGCATATGAACATCCTGATGAGTTCAGCTCTCTGATTGAAGTATGCAAGGCAACAAAAGAACAAATGAAGGCATAGAAAAAATGGAAAAAAGATTGAACGAAATCAAGGCAACGATCGAGAACGAATTGAATAATGTCAAGGATACAAAAACACTTGAGTCATTCAGAATAAGGTATCTGGGCAGAAAGGGCATGTTAAATGAATTGATCAAAGAACTCGTGAATCTGCCAGTTGAAGAAAGAAGAAGAATAGGTAACGAAATAAATGTCTTGAAGTCAAGATTGAATGAGATTCTGACTAAACGACAGACAGAATATGCCCAAACTGAAATCCCCAAAATTGACCCGCTATTGCCCGGTAGAATGGGCTATGTAGGACATCGCCATCCCATCTCATTGATCCTGGAGGAGATTGAATCCTTCTTTGAAAACCTTGGTTTTGTTGTTGCCTCTGGTCCAGAGATTGAATATGATTGGTACAATTTTGAGGCGTTGAACATACCCAAAGACCATCCTGCAAGAGACAACTTTTCAAGCCTTTATATCTCGGATGAACTTTTGTTAAGAAGTCACACATCACCGGTTCAGATCAGGGTAATGGAAAAGACAAAACCGCCGATAAAAATCATCTGTCCTGGAAGATGTTATAGATTTGATCCATTTGATCCAAGCCATTCACCAGTATTTCATCAAGTAGAAGTCCTGTATGTGGACAAAGGTGTATCATTTGGTGAATTAAAATGGTTGCTCGGCGAGTTTGTAAGGCATATTTTTGGTCCCAAGACAAAATACGAACTCAGACCAAGTTTTTTTCCATTCACTGAACCCTCTGGTGAACTTGCAATTAGTTGTTCAGTGTGTCAGGGTGAAGGCTGTCCTGTGTGCGGTAATACCGGCTGGCTTGAAATGCTGGGCTGCGGAATGGTCCATCCTCAGGTGTTAAAGAATGTGAAGATTTCCCCAAAAGAATATTCTGGTTATGCCCTGGGTATGGGTATCGAACGGGTTGCGATTATCAAATATCTGATTGATGATATACGGGTCTTCTACAATAATGATATGAGATTTCTGGAGCAGTTTTAGTAATATGATTGCAGAGATTGAAATCAAAAACGCAGACAGGAGTCAAGAATGTTAGTTTCTGTTAAGTGGCTTGAAGAATTGCTCAACTCAAAACTTGATGTCAAATCATTGGAGAATGTGGCAAACAATCTTGGGATGGAGATTGTCCAGCAGTACAGTTATTGCCCCGGAGATATTGTCATTGGTAAGATTATTAAGATCACGCCGCACCCGACGCTAAAAAACTTGAACATACTGGATATTAAAACTCATTCGCTTCATCAGATTGTCACATCTGCAACAAATATCAAGTTGAATGACCTTGTTTTTGTAGTACCTTCTGGAAAAAAGTTTAAAGACCAGACTATTGGAGAAAGAGATTTTGAAGGTATCAAGTCAAATGGAATGCTTGTGAGCGAGGAAGAATTGGGTATTGCAGAGAAATCAACCGGTGTCATTGTCTTAGACAAAGGAATGGAGGGAAAGGATTTTGCAGATGTATATGATAATATCGTATTGGATGTTAAAGTAAGTGCGAATCGTCCTGATCTTTTGTCAGTTACTGGACTGGCACGGGAATTCAGCCTGGGTCTGGGAATGAAATTCACCTACAAGGATAAAATCCCGGACCAGGTAAATCACATTGACAAATCCTGGGTAAATATCAAAGACCTGGACGGTTGTCCAAGATATACCGCAAGAATCTTTGAAGATGTAAAGATTAAAGAATCTCCCTTTTCAGTGAAATGGCGCCTGTCCTGTATGGGAATGAAAGGCATAAACAACGTGGTTGATGTCACAAATATTAATATGTTGCTATTCGGTCAACCTTTGCACCCATTTGACCTCGACCTGCTAAAAGAACCCATAGTAATCAGGCGGGCGCAGAAGAATGAACAATTCGTAACCCTTGAAGGAACAGTTTTCAAGCTGGATGAGAATGATCTGGTAATTGCTGACAGAAATGGACCTATTGCCCTTGCGGGTATAATCGGTGCCCGGTGTTCCCAGATCACAAATTCAACCAGGCGCATATTACTGGAGAGTGCATTTTTTGATCCCCGACGCGTTGCCCACACACGGAGACGTCTGGGCATTCAGACCGAGGCATCCATGAGATTTGAACGTGGTGCGGATTTATCAATGGTTGACGAAGTATCAAGAATAACCAGCGAAGATTTCAAGACTTGTGCAGATGCCAAGGAATCAAAATTCATTGGCGTCGGCAAGAAAGCAAAACCCCGTACAATACCATTCTCCGTGAATCATTTAAATACCATTCTTTCCTTAAGATTAAGCAGTGATGAAATAAAGAATATCTTGAACAAATCAGAGATCAAAATCACTGGCAAAAATCAATGCAAGGCAAGAATTCCTCATTACCGTTATGACCTTCAGATTGCAGAAGATCTGTATGAAGAAGTGGCACGAATATATGGATATATGAATATTCCAGATGTACTGCCTGGACGCTGGGCAGTTACCAGAATTCATGACAAGAGCAGAAATTTTGTTAAATTCCTGAAATCTTATATGATTGGACTTGGTTTCAGTGAAACCTATAATCTCTCACTTGTATCCAGTCAAAGGTTGAGCGAACTTGGATACAGTGAGTTTGTTAAATTAAAAAATCCGTTGAATGAGCGTTTTGATGCATTAAGACCCACATTGTTTTTAGGATTACTTGATGCAGTTCAATACAATCTCTCAAAGGGGAATTATTCACTAAAACTCTTTGAGGTTGGAAATATACTCCTGGGTGAAGAACCATTTCAGGAAAAAAGACTTGGTGTCATTATGGGTGGTGAACTTTACCCGAATTTCTGGGAAAAGAGTAACCAGACTCTTAACTACTATGATGCCAAAGGTACGGTAGAGACAATCTTTGAGGCACTGAGAATAAGAGAAATCCGCTTTGTTCATCATAGAATGCCAGGATTCAGTCAGGTAACAAAAATCCTGTTTTCTGACAAAGAACTTGGATACCTGGGTATCATTGCCCCGGAAATATGCGAGCGTGAATTCTTCTTTTTTGAATTGTCCATTGACCGGATACTCTCGCTCGTAAATGAACCGTTTTATGAACCACCGCCCAAATTTCCTGCCAATATTCGTGACCTCGCCTTCTTGTTTGATGAAAATACCGAAGTGCCCCAGGTAAAAGACCTTATCACCCGCGTTGCCGGACCAATCCTTGACAAAATTGTACTCTTTGATTATTATAAAGGTAAGAATCTACCCCCGAACAAGAAAAATCTGGGGTTCAGATTATTTTTCAAGGCACCGGACCGGACCTTGACTGATGAAGAGGTTGATAGGTTTGTAAAAAAAGTAGTCAATGAGGTCTCGAACAACTTTGGGGCAATTTTGAGAAAAAAGGAGACAAATTGAACGGAATAGCAAAACTTGAAGAAAAAGTTGATAGATTATTGAATTTGGTCAATGAATTGAAACAAAAGATAAGCGAGCTTGAAGAAGAAAACAGACAATTGAAAGAAAAAGAGGAAGAAGTAAAGAAACGGGTTGACGGTTTGATTGAGAAGATTGATACAATGACACTATGAGCGGATTTTTTGAGGAACTGATTTTGACGAGGCATTAGGAGCAATCTTGAAAAAAAGTCAAGCAAACGAAGTTGTCGTCAATATCTTTGGAAATGACTATCGGATAACCTCCGAAGATATGGACGAGGAACGAATTAAGAAAATAGCCGAAATTGTGGATAAGAAGATGCGGGATATTCACCGTGAATTTCCCCTGCCATCAACCACCAAGATTGCCGTGCTCGCCTGTTTGAATTTGGTTGATGAGTATCTACAAAAAGAAGAGCATCTTAGTAAAAAAATTTCGGAATTGGAACAAAGAATTAATGCTTTAATCCTCAAGATTGATGAGGTAATTACTTAATTCGTTCCCTGCGATGCTCGTGATGGGCATTAAGTCTTGAGCCAACACCCATCGTTTGGGAGCCAAGTTCGGCTACAGGTTTTCCTGTAGTTGACAGGCGCCCACTTTAACCCTGGGTTCAAAGACTTTTTCCCACACGGCATATGCGGGGAACTTTCTAAGATTTTCCTGGGACAGATGAATTCAAGTTCCAGGCCCAAGGAGGTTTATATGACAGTACTAATAATCGCCATAATTATTCTGGCTTTAGAAGCAATTCTTGTTGCTTATTTCTACCTTAAGTATAACCGGGCAAAAATAATAAGTGCCCAGGATGAAGCAAGAAAAATAATTGAAGATGCAAAAAAAGAGGCAGAGAATTACCGCAAATCTGCTGAAATTGCTGCAAAGGAACACTGGTATCAGGAGAAGTTGAATTTTGAAAAAGAAACCCTGAACCGCCGAAGGGAAATTGAAAAAGCAGAAAGACGTTTGCTGGAAAAAGAAAATGGCTTTGAAAGGCGTGAAAGACTGATCATTGATAAAGAAAAAGAACTTATTAATAAAGAACACAATTTGCAGAATCGAGAAAAAATAATCCAGGTGAAATCAGAAAGGCTTGATCAGTTGATCAAAGAAGAAACTGAAGCACTACAGAAAATTGCCAATCTTTCAAGAGACGAAGCCAAAGCCGCCCTGATGAAGAACCTGGAGGCTGAGGCAAGACATGAAGCATCTGCCCTCTTGAGTCGTATAAAAGAGGAAGCAAGGCTGAAGGCTGATGAGACCGCGCGTGAGATAGTTATCCAGGCAATCCAGCGTTGTGCAACAAGCCATACTACAGAGACAACAATTTCAGTTGTATCAATTCCATCTGAAGAAATGAAGGGAAGGATTATTGGTAGAGAGGGTCGCAACATCCGTGCCTTCGAAAACCTTACCGGCGTTGAGGTGATCATAGATGATACACCAGAGACTATTTCTTTGTCCTGTTTTGACCCCGTAAGAAGGGAGATCGCACGCCTGGCAATGTCAAAATTGATTTCCGACGGCAGAATTCATCCAGCACGCATTGAAGAAGTTATAAAAAATGCACAGAAGGAAATTGATACAACGATAAGAAATACCGGTGAAGAAATCTGCCTGGAGTTGGGGATAATTGGTCTGGCACCAGAACTGGTAAGGCATTTAGGTAAAATGCGGTTTCGCACAAGTTATGGTCAAAATCTACTACAACACTCAAAAGAAGTCGCCTTTCTTTCAGCACTCATTGCTCAGGAATTGGGGTTAGACCCGATTATTGCAAAACGAGCAGGATTATTGCATGACCTGGGAAAGGTCGCTGATGTTACCATGGAAGGTTCTCATGCCCAGATTGGGGCAGAACTCGCCGCCAAGTTTAACGAAAGCGACACTATCGTCAATGCCCTTGCTGCTCACCATGAAGAAATCATACCAAATACTCCTTATGCTTTTATCGTAGAAATTGCAGATTCAATTTCCGGTGCAAGACCTGGTGCAAGAAGAGAGACCATTGAGGCATATATCAAAAGACTGAAAGCCCTTGAGGAAGTTGTTTCTTCATTCAATGGTGTGGAAAGAGTTTATGCTATCCAGGCGGGTAGAGAAGTCAGAGTAATGGTCAACCCTGGTGCAGTATCCGATACTGATGTGGCTAATATGGCAAATGAAATCGCCCGTAGGATTGAAAAAGAAATTCAATATCCTGGGCAGATAAAGGTAACCGTGGTGCGTGAAACCAGGGCAATTGACATAGCGAAGTAAAAAGAACGCTGTATTGACTTTGGATTTTTTTTTATTATAATTGCTTATGGCAACAATGAAGGCGGTAGTCAAAACAAAATCTGAACCCGGCGCAGAATTGCTTGATGTACCAATACCGACACCAGGACCTGACCAGGTCCTGGTAAAAGTCTTGGCTACTTCAATTTGCGGAACTGACCTCCATATTTTCCAATGGAATGAATGGGCACAAAAAAGAATAAAAAGAATTCCCCAGATAATGGGTCATGAATTATGCGGACAGGTTGTAGAAACAGGTTCAAATGTCACGCACATAAAAAAAGATAGTATCATTTCTGCGGAAACACATATCGCCTGTGGATACTGTTATTTATGTCGCAATGGGCTTGCCCACATCTGTGAGAATGTAAAGATATTTGGTGTTGATGTTGATGGCGTATTTGCTGAATATGCAGTTGTCCCTGCAGCCAACGCCTGGATGATTGAAGACAAGATACCCAATGATTATGTTTCGGTGATGGAACCACTGGGTAATGCAATCCATACTGTCCTTGCTGGCGATATTGCCGGTAACACAGTTTTGATAACTGGTTGCGGTCCTATAGGCCTTATGTCTGTTGCAGTATGTAAAATCTGCGGTGCAACCAAAATAATTGCCACAGAAATAAATGAATATAGATTGCAGATGGCAAAAAAAATGGGAGCAGATATCATTTTGAACCCGAAGAAAAACAAGATCTTTGACTCAATAATGCAGAATACAAATGGCAAGGGTGTAGATGTAGTCCTTGAAATGTCGGGCAATCAAACCGCAATTACTGATGGACTGAAAAGTCTAAGACCCGGTGGCAGGTATTCTATCTTGGGAATTCCAGACCGGCCTTTGAAGATAGATCTTGCTGAGATTGTTTTCAAGTATTTCACACTCCAGGGGATAAATGGCCGTTTAATGTTTTCAACATGGTATAAGACTACCAGATTCCTCGCATCTGGCAGACTTGACCTTGACCCCGTGATAACCCACCGGCTACGCCTTGAAGAATTTCAAAAGGGTATGGAATTAATGGAAAGTGGTAATTGTGGTAAGATTCTTTTATATCCATAATCTGTGATGATAAAGGGCATCGGCATTGACCTGACTGAAATTAGCCGATTTTCAAACCTTTCTGAAGATTTTCTAAAACAAGTATTCAATAACCAAGAAATAAAAACAATAAGAAATAATCCTCTTTTATCCAGTATCAATTTCTGCCTGAAAGAATCAATCTTGAAGGCATTTGGTAAAGGGTTGTATTTTGGTTTTTTCTGGCATAGGATAAAATTAGGAAACAATAGAATCAATGTTTCCAAATCGCTCAGGCAAGGTCTTTCTAATAGATATGTTATTCATGCCTGTGCTGACAATTCAAAAAAATATGCCTGTGCAATAACAATAATTGAAGACAAGCAGGAGGTTTTCTGATGTTTAACATTGGTTCATATGAAGAAAGGTATAAGAATTTTGATTGGAAGCAAAGCGAAAAGGAACTTAATTATGGTGAAAAAGGCAATTACAATATTGGATATTATTGCAGTGACCGTATATGTGAACTTGGAATGGGTGATAAATTAGCATTGATATGGCAGGGGTTCAGTGGTGAAATAAAACAATATACCTATGATGATATCCGTGTTAACAGTAACAAATTCGCCCATTTTCTGACTTCCCTGGGAGTGAAACCCGGTGAACGTGTGTGTATTTTTATGGACCGTATCCCTGAATTATACATTTCATTCATTGGTATTCTGAAGGCAGGATTAATTGTTCAGCCACTCTTTTCTGCATTCGGTGAAGAGGCTTTATTCACAAGGCTTGATGACGCAAAGACCACTGCCATAATAACCACCCGCAAACATTTATCAAAGGTAAGGAAGATCAAATCCCAGCTACCCGAATTGAAATTCATCATCGTTTTGCACAACGAGGGCAAACCCCTTGAAGAACGCGAGATGGAATTCAGTATGGATGCTTATCAGCGGATTGAAAAATTCAATATCTATCCTGTTGATAGAGAGACGCCTTCGGTACTACATTATACATCCGGGACCACCGGCAAACCAAAAGGTGCACTCCATGTTCATTCTTCAATCATTGCCCAATACATAACTGCCAAATGGGTTCTTGACCTTAAAAAGGATGATATCTACTGGTGTACAGCAGACCCGGGCTGGGTAACCGGAACTTCCTACGGCATCATCGGTCCCTGGTCAAACGGCATTACCCAGGTTGTATATGATATTGGATTCAATACTGAAAAATGGTATGCCTTTATTGAAAAGCACAAGGTAACTGTATGGTATAGCGCACCAACTGCAATCAGACTCTTGATGAAGGAAGGTGAAGAAGTAGTTAAGAAATTCAATCTGAAGTCCCTACGCCATCTGGTTAGTGTGGGTGAGCCATTGAATGCAGAAGCAGTCATCTGGTCAGAAAAGGCTTTTGGTTTACCATTCCACGATTCATACTGGCAGACTGAGACCGGTTCCATAGTCATATCCAATTATCCGGGGATGAAGATAAAACCTGGTTCAATGGGAAAGGCATTTCCTGGTATTGTTGCAGTTGTTGTTGACCCGAAGAAATATGAACCAATAGATACCCCTGGTTCAATAGGATTGATCGCCTTAAAACCAGGTTGGCCCTCAATGATGAGAACCTACTGGAACAACAAAGAAACCTATGATAACAAATTCAAGAATGGCTGGTATATATGTGGAGACCGGGCTTATCTTGACAACGAAGGATATTTCTGGTTCATTGGTCGGGATGATGATGTAATCAACACTGCTGGTCATCTTGTTGGACCATTTGAAATTGAATCTGCCCTGCTCGAACACCCTGCTGTTGCTGAATCAGCCGCAGTTGGAAAACCTGACCAGGTCAACATGGAAGTAGTAAAAGCATTTGTAGCACTGAAGCCCGGATACAAACCAAGTAATGACCTGGAACTTGATATAATGAATTTTATCAGAAAAAAACTGTCACCCCTGGCAATGCCCCAGGAGATTGAGTTTGTTGATTCGCTTCCCAAAACCCGCAGTGGCAAGATCATGCGGCGGCTATTAAGGGCAAAAGAATGGGGTGAAGAAATCGGCGACCTCTCCACACTGGAGAATGATTAATCATTCATCCTCGGCTTTGTTCTCGGCTTTCAAATAGAGGATGGAAAGGAGAAACATGACAGAAGATTTGAAAAAAATGATAATAGATTATGTAAAGAAAGAATATCTGGATGAAGATTCAGATCAGGAGATCACTGAAAACACACCTTTGATCTCCAGTGGAATCGTTGATTCTTTTTCCATGGTTTCGCTGAAGACTTTCCTGGAGAAAAAATTCAGCATAAAAATTCCTGATGAAAAAGCAACGACCGATGCATTTGATAGTGTCAACAATATCATCAAACTGCTTGGTGAATTTGTGAAACTTGACTCCTGAAAATACAGAGGAGGTACAATGGCATTTGATACAAAAATCAGAGAATTTTTTGCCAATGAATTGAAAGGTATAAAAGAAAAGGGCTTGTTTAAGGAAGAAAGGTATATTGCCTCCCCTCAGTCAGCATACATAAAAGTTGAATATCCTGCTGGTTCACCACCTAAAGAAGTTATTAATTTCTGCGCAAATAACTACCTTGGATTATCAAGCCATCCTGAGGTTGTCAAAGCAGCACACGAAGGACTTGAAAACAGAGGTTACGGAATGTCTTCAGTTCGGTTCATATGTGGAACCCAGGATATCCATCGGGAACTTGAGAGAAAATTAACTGCATTCTTAGGTACTGAAGATACAGTTCTATTCCCATCCTGCATGGATGCAAATGCGGGTGTATTTGATGTTGTGCTGGATAAAGAAGATGCAATGATTGCAGATCGCCTTGTTCATGCATCAATTGTTGACGGTATGAAACTGTGCAAAGCCCAGACCTTCAATTATAAACACCTCAATATGGCACACCTTGAAGAGAAACTACAGGAAACCCAGAGCTGTAGATTCCGAATGATCATTACTGACGGCGTTTTTTCAATGGATGGCGATATTGCACCCCTTGATAGAATCTGCGAATTAGCAGAAAAATACAATGCAATGGTAATGGTTGACGACTCACATGCAACAGGATTTCTTGGCAAAAATGGCAAGGGAACCCATGAGCATTGTGGGGTAGTCGGTAAGATTGATATCATTACTACAACCCTGGGTAAAGCAATGGGCGGTGCATCAGGGGGTTGTGTAAGTGGTCGCAAGGAAATTGTTGAGATGTGTCGTCAGCGTGCCCGACCCTATCTCTTTTCAAATACAATCCCACCTGTAGTAGTTGCCGCTGCAAACAAGGTAGTTGACCTTATTGCCAGAACCACTGTATTAAGGGATAAATTAGAGGAAAACACAAAATACTTCAGGGCAAAGATAAAAGAAGCAGGCCTTGATATCAGAGAAGGTGTGCACCCGATAGTTCCAATAATGCTCTATAATGCGAAACTCGCCCAGGATATGGCGCGAGATTTGTACAATGAAGGTATATATGTGATTGGCTTTTTCTATCCGGTTGTTCCACAAGGACAGGCAAGAATAAGAGTTCAGATTTCAGCAGTTCATGAAAAAGAGCATCTTGATAAGGCAATTGAGGCATTCAAAAAAGTTGGCGAAAAATACAAGATTCTGGGCAAGAAAAAGGACGAAATTATCGCAATGTATGGACTATAATAACAAGGTGCTCGGTTGTAGTTATACGGCTTCGCTGCCCGTTTCGTTTTTCGTTCAACGTCTTTTGATTTGACTATAAACCAGGTCCTATGACGATACGGGTTGCCATGTCATACAACATCTAACCATTTGTTATGAATACGGCTGATGTCATTGTCATTGGTGGTGGTATTATAGGCTGTGCCACAGGTTATTATCTCACAAAAAAAGGCTTAAAGGTTTTCCTTTTTGAAAAAGACTATCTTACTGCAGGTTCTACAGGCAGATGCATTGGCGGAATAAGACAACAATTTTCTACGGAATTGAGTATCAGGGTAGCAATGGAATCAGTGAGAAAATTTAAAGCAATGAATGATGAATTAGAAATGGATGTAGAATTTGAACAGGATGGCTATTTATTCCTGGCGCACGCTCAAGAAAAAGAAGAGACCTACAAGAAGTTGATTACATTGCAGAGAAAGATGGGATTGGATGTGGAATATGTTGATGTTCAAACGATAAAGAAGATTGTGCCCGGAATCAATACTGAAAATCTGCTTGGTGGTGCATATTGTCCGAGTGATGCCCAGGCAAATCCGTTTTTAGTTGTAGACGCATATGCAAAAAAGATCAAACAAAAAGGAAAAATCTTTACCCATTGCGAAGTAAAAAGCGTCAATCTTCAGAGCAACAAAGTTGTATCTGTGACTACAGCCAATAACGAGACTTACTATTCACCAATTGTAGTGAATGCTACAGGACCATTTATAAGAGAATTTTCAAAACATCTTGGGCTTGATATTCCAGTATTTCCTGAGCGGCATGAATCGCTCATTACCGAGCCGATCGAAGTGTTTTTCAAACCAATGGTGGTTGATTATCGTCCTGATGGTTGCTATTTTCACCAGAAATCAAAACAGGGCAGTATCATTGGATGCTACACACCGGTTCCCAATGTTCCGGGGCATGATATCCGTTCTTCTTTTGAGTTTATAAAAGAAATGGGCAGAAGAATGGCAAGGTTAATTCCAAAACTTGAAAATATCAAGATAATCCGACAATGGTCAGGTAGTTATGAAATGACTCCGGATGGTAACCCGATATTGGATAAAACCGATATTGAAGGATTATGGATAATCAGTGGTTTTTGCGGCCATGGTTTTATGCTCGGTCCAGAAATCGGCTATGTAGCAGCCGAATATATCACAAATGGCAAGCCACCCTATGATATCAGCGAATTTT
>JBDRWH010000003.1:0-31950 GCA_039802325.1 Caldifarciminota bacterium | reverse complement strand
TCTGCACAAAGATAGTTTTTCTTGCCGGATTTTCGATAACGATAGCACCAATCTGTATCTTCACAAAACAAGAAAAAGTTCTCATCCATATTGCCTATTTTCAAAATATCATCCATTCGCACCATCATCGCCGAACCTTGAATCGCCTCAACCTCCTTAGTAGTTTTATGGTCCCAGTATGTCATTAAACCTTGTCCGAAAAACCTGCTTTTAGGAAAAATTTTGGATAAGCCAGAATGATGAAGTATTTCAGAAATCAAGGTAGGGAAGCTAAAACCGCAATAGTAATCTAATTTTCCTGAACTATCAATAGTCAACGGTCCAACCAATCCTGCCTCAGGATGTCTTTGCATAAATTCATATAGCTGCATTATCGCATATTTATCAACAATTACGTCGGGATTCAAAAACAATAGCATTTTTCCTACTGCATATTTTATACCAATATTATTTGCACAAGCAAAGCCGAGATTTCTTCCTTTGGCTACAATCTTTAAATCCTCAAAAGTATTTCTCAAACGACTAACTACTTCCGCTTGTTTATTAGAGTCATTGTCCACAACAATAATTTCATAACTAATCTTTATTTCAGAACGCAAAATTGAATTGATACACTCAACCATATCTTCAGTTGTATTATAATTAACCAGAATAATGGATAATTCTTTCATCTCTTGTTCTCGAAAGATTGATACACACTAACTAATTGGCAGATGTGTTCATCAAAAGAAGGCATTTTCGATTCTATTCTACCCGAATCAATTCTAATATTTTGTGTTATGACATCTTCCAATGTTCTCGACAAAGACCGCCAATTTAGAGGCGAGAATAGTAATCCATTCTCTCGAGGTTTTACTATCTCTAAAAATACCGAGTGAGCGGGAGCAATGACAGGTTTTCCGTAGTACAAAGCTTCGCGCGCAACAAAAGAAAACGTTTCATAGCATCTTGACGGCACAATTAAAAAATCTATTGATTCGTAGACTGCGGTTTTTTCTGCCTTACCAAAAATGCCCTTGAACTGAATTTGCTGTAACTCAGAAGGAGGGATTTGTTTAGTTAATCTCAAACGATCACCTTCACCATAAATTAACAACTGAGCCCTGCCTTTATTGACAGTAACGAATGCCCTGACCAGATCTTCAATACCTTTGTGATTCTGGAGAACACCAACATACCCGAAGTTAATTCTGTCACCAATTGCACGATTTTCTTTCCGGGGGCTTGGCAAATCTAAACTCATTGGCAATAATATAATCTTTTGGTCATTTATTCCCAAATTTACATAGATATCTTTCACAAAATTAGAAGGGGTGATCAGCCAAACCTGCTTAAGCAAAGAAATGCTACACCGGTAACGCCACCGGAAAAAACTGTGTTGATAGCCTTTAGCACAAAAAATATCCCTAGGGAGTGTTTTCAAGTTCTCTTTAACTCCCAAATTCCTTTTTATACAATATGCACAACGTATCCCTCCGAAGTAATCTTCACAAATCTCGTTATCAGTATTATACAAATGAACTCGAGGACATAATGTCCAAAAATCATGTATATTGAATAGTACAGGAACTTTAGAGCGTATCGCTATTTCCAAACAGGAGAAAGGCAACCCCAGGAGATGCTGAAAATGAATTATATCAGGTTGATACTGTTTAATCAATAGTCTGAACCTATGTTCGATATCCTTGTCATAAAGCGAACGTGGGTCGTAAATAGGAAACCGCGCAGCAGGATTAATGGTATAATTTAATGGCACGACAAAATTGTTCTTATTTTTAGCATTTTTATTAATATCTTTTTTTCGAACTGGCATAAAAACAACCAACTCGTGATTTTTCTCCAAACCTTTCAATAAATTTGAGTAATAAGTTAAAGTGCCACTCCGATCTGGCTCCCAATATTTATGTATCACTAACAAGATCTTCATTCTATGCTACAATTTCTTCTTGCACCTTCTGGTTTAGTCATAGCCTTATGATCTCAAAATATGTTTAATAACAAGCAAGAATGTCACTTGACGTTCTAAATTCCTTGACCTCTATTGAAACATCTCTGCCCTCGATATAAGCAGCTCCATCACTTCCTATCGCTTTGACAGATCTGCAAGAACAATTAGTGAGTCCTGCATTACCTTCATTCATCTGTTTAGAATTTCGCACTTTGAATTCAGAACCTTTGGATAGAAGCCAACCCTGTAACTTCATCGTGCATATCTCATAACATAATAATATGGAAAAAACCATCTTTGTCAAGTTTCAAGCACTTCTCAACCTTTGTTCATTTTTCTGAAGTTTGAAAAGAAAGAAGTAGGATGAATGAGTGTTTGTTCCAATTGACAATATACTATTTCATATTATAATCTTCAATGCTTATGCCCAGTCTATCAAAAATCATTAGACTATTCTATTTAATACCTATTGCCGTATATAGTAGTACTGATTCTACTGCCAGTGATGTAAGCATCGTTTATGAATCTTACGAAATGGAAAAAATCGCGTGTGAATTAGAGAATGTTTCGCTCCGATACGATGAAACTGCAAGTGGTGAACAATGTCTCGCATTACTTACAGAGAAAAACCTCAGTATGCAAATCAGTATAGACTTTGGAGAATTGCCAGCAGATATTTATCGAGCAAAATTCAGTCTGAAGGCAAAGAACAATGTTAAAAGTATAAATCCAATTGCGGTCATTAAACTTCTAAACAGGGCTAAAGCCCGTATTTATGCACTATACCCTGTTTATGCATCCTATTTCAATGAGATAAATGACTGGCAGAATTTTGATGTATGTTTCTATCTTCCCAGGACAGATACGATAACGGCAACTATTGAATGGCTTGACATTATTGATCTGTATATTGATTATGTTCAGCTCTTCATCTCTGTTGATAATCAAGAACTCGTTTATGCCGTTAATCTTCAGGACCTTAATCTTGATACAAAGACAGACCCTTTTGATTTTACAATGGTTGACCGCAGGATTCTGCTTGCTTCAATACAGGGTATTATCAATCGTGATAAACCGAGGCTCGTCTTGCTCCATAACTATGATGATTATGAAGGACAGGCAATCTACCGCTGGCTCAAAAGATTTAATAAACTGTATTGTCTGTTAACTTATGATGAGTGCATTAGAAAATTTGTCTCAAAAAAGAATTTTAAAGGGTGTGTGCTCTTTGACCCGGGAATCCCGGATACTATCGCCATAAATGACCCGCCGGAATATCAAAAATTCCTTTTCCAAATTAAGGCAATTGCAACCAATCTTTCAGCCTTAGAGAATTTATTGATAATTACACCGCGTACAATGAAAGACGTATCACAGTCAAAAATTCCAATAATATACAATCTTACAGACAAAAAGCGTTATAGATTTGTAAATGATTCCACCGGCTGTGAGGCATTGAAATTCAATCTTTTTTTATTTCAGAAAAAGAAATTTAATAAAGATATCATCTTTAAATTATTGCCTTATGCAAGTTTGAGCCCGATAAGAAATGCCTGTGAAAAACTTACAGACTTTACCATTCAAAATAAATACTGGACATTTTACTATGACTTAAGGGATACATCTGATAATTCTTTTTTACATTCAAAAATCTTTAGCAAAACCCATTTTCTTATGGGTTGGCCTGATGAAGGCTGGATAGATGGCAAAAGATATTACAGTAAGGAATATGAGCATATAAAATTGGCAAGCAAGGCGGGGAAATTATGGATTGGAGATATGAATAGAATTCACAATCTTTCTTTCTTTTCAAGACTCCCCCAAACCCAGGTTTTTTTCATTCAGTATCCACCCCAAAAGAGAGTACTTGAATCACAAATTTATATCTCTTTTGTTTCAATGGATGGTGATAACCCGGTTCTGGCACTTCAGCATTATGCAAAGGACTGGGATTCACCATTGCGCGGGCAGATTCCATTTACCTGGTGCCTCCCGCCTAAATTGGTTGATATCGCTCCCGCAGTGCTTCAATACTATTATCGCAAAAAGACTCCGAATGACTGTTTCATTGCTGATGTAAGCGGCCTTGGCTGGCATCTAACAGATCATTTTGACTTCAATGATTTTACTGATATGCCGCAAGTAACTGCCAGATACTTAAAAAAACTTGATATCAAGATTATTAAATTGATGGCAGATAGAAATGATGATTTAACTGATACGACCTATATGAAAAAAATCGGGGATGCGTATCCTGAGTTATCGGGATTTCTGGAAGGCTACTGGCCGCCTGAAGAGCAGGGAGTTGTGATGATTGGGGGGAAGATTCCATCAGTGAGGCTCGCAGTGAATCGACCACTGAGACATCTTGGAGATACCACGGATATCCAGGTATTAGTGGATGGGATTATTAAAACCATTGAGAGTAGACAAAAACGACCATTATTTCTGCCAGTTACATATAATATTTATAACTCACATTACACAATTCAGACGTCTGTTTTTGAAAAGCTAAAAGAAGTTCAGGAATTACTCAATAAGATCTATCCAGATATTGAATATGTGCGTCTTGATGAGATGATGGATTTGATTAAGCAATATTATGAACGGTGATAACTCACCCATTGGTTTAGTTATTACTCCAACTATCACAGTTTTCTCGTAATGGATTGATGTTTAAACCAAATTGGAAGGAGAAAAACCGCAAGATATTGCTAAAAATGGTTTGAAGGTTTGGGTTGAGATGCTGGTCTTTATCTACCTTCGTCAGTCGTTTTACGGTTTAGAGAAGCGAAACGCTTTTCGCAATACCTGTGTCTTGGTTCAGCGAAAAGATGACACTTTGTCATCGGCACACGGCCGTGAACAAATACTTAATCACTGTATCAATAAGAAACTCACCTGTCCAAGAAGCATAGTTTGGAAATTGTTGTCCATAAAGTATCGGCAATAGAGATAAAATCAAAATTATAAAAAAGCGATTCATATGCCGTCCTATCATGTTTCTAATAAGAATTTTATGTAGAAAAATAAATATGTCAAGCCAGTTGTTGCTTTAATTTTCAGTTATTATTAAGTTGTATACAGGTTGAAATAGATCAGCACGTCTAATTTCTTAAATGAAACGATTTACCAAACAAGTTCGTGATTGGCACCTAATAATAAGCGTATACTCAATCACTAATTTGTTTTAATCTTAGAATTTCTCCCCTTACTCCGATCTTTTCACCGATTATGATCACTACCCCAAGAATTTCAGGAATTGTCCTGGCAAAATCAAGTGCCGTTGTTATATCTTTTTCAGTTTTCACCATGTTGCATATCGCGGTCGCACCTGCATCAGCAAGACTGCCAGAATTTGCAAGAACTGTGACTGCATCGGCTTTACCAAAACTCAAAGAATGTCCCACGGTTCCTGATGAGGTGGCAACAGCAATGCCTTCAGGATGGGGTCCCAGTTCAATACCCAGTTTCATTGATAATGGAGAATTTCCTGTGTAGATAGCAGTTGTGACAGGTTCTTTACTTATAATGAAATTGTCACCACCATTTTCAACAATTACCTCATCAGAGAATTGGGCAAGATATCTGCAGACATAATCGCTGATTACACCAGCGACCCCAGCCATTGGTCCTACATTCATTATTTTACCCGCGATAGCCATATCTCTTATTATCTCTGGCGCTAATTGTGAAACCTGGATTGGTTTTAATGCAGTCAGGAAATCTTTATCTAACTCAATATAAGATTCTATGTCTGCACGCAATTGCGAAACAATATTATTTGCCTGCAAGGTCAAATCTTCTTTAGCAAGAATAAAAAGATCGGTTTCTTTTTGTTGAACAGTGAACCGCACGAATCTTTTGTCATAGCAAGATTCTCGGTAGGTTCGCGGTATATACAAATCTGTCTTCATATCAATTTCAATCTTATCGCATTGTAAGGGCAGACCCTTAAGCACTCTTCACAGCCGATACATCTTTCAGGCTCAAATACCAGTTTCATTTCAGGCGTTTTTACAGAAAATGCATGGGTGGGGCAGATGCTTGAACATATCCCACACATTACGCAATCTTTTTCTGACCAGGTGATATCGCGTGTCAAGGGTTCAGTTTTCACGCCAATTTCTTTCAGATATCTCAGGCTTCTATTGAGATTTTCTTCAGTGCCGGTCAATTCTAATAATAACAATCCTTCACCACCATCAATTGCCACACTTGCCTTCAAAATGTTGAAAACAATATCATAGTTCTTTACAAGTTCATAGGTTATTGGTTTTTCAACTAAATTTTCAGGAAAATGTAGCACGACCTTTTTTGAAACCTGCATTTTGCCTCCTTATTTGTACTTCCCCCTGAAGGGTTTAAATTTTATTCCTGATTCCTTTCCAGGTAATCTCTGGGCTGGCTCGGTTAGATAGAATCTGCCTTTTTGTATCCATCTTTTTAAGACCTTTGCGATCTCCTTTGCCTTAGGATAACTGGAAACAGGGAATGTTGGGACTGCCTTGTTGCCAATGCGAATCTTACCAGACTTCAACGAAGCATAGTCAATCTCGCCAATGATTTTGCCGGTCAGATTAGGATAATCATAAGAATAGTCAACAATTGGTGCAATGATATCTTTATCCGTGATACAGGTTGCTCTTAAAATATCTTCATTCAGTATCGGTATTGGAATTCCAATGCCCACAGTAAGACTTGCTCCATAACCAATTATTGATGTGCCTCTGAGCCATTGGGCTTTCATCTGTTTTAAATCACCAATCACTGCGATGGTTGCTGAACCACTTATTGGAACACCTTTTTTATTCCTTGGAATCGTCGGGTCATGTTGTGTTCCATGCCAGACAATATACCCGATACCACCACCTAAGAATATCCTTGTGCCAATGCCTATTGTCTGGTATTCAGGGTCGTTTAATAGTGGTGATAATTGCCCTGCAGAGCAGTAATTTGCATTTCCAAGATTTGGTTTCAATATGCCAAGATAAGTATGGATTTTTTCTTTACCTGTATTCACTGCTACATTGTAGTTTTGATAGCAGTTCCTCGGATTGAATAAAAATGCATCATTTATGTCTTTTATGGTAAACTCGCCTTTCAATTCTCTTTTTGGATAGCAATCAGTTCCATATGAAACTGCCTTTATCTTGATTCTCTTGCCCGCAACAAGTTCTTCAATCAAATGTCCACCACCATATTTGAACTTGCCTGGATATTCAGCATTTGCCGGGTCATTTTCAGGAATCTGGGTTGCACCAATGTATAAATCAACCGCTGCAATTCCACAGAATACCTCAATGTCATTTAACCAGGCTTTGGTTATTCTCATTCTTGGCCTTGTATGTCCCAGATTTATGAACGCACCTGATGAACACATAGGACCAAAAGTGCCGGTTGTAACAACATCAATTTCTTTTACTGCTTTCTTCAGCCCCTTTTCTTTTACTGCATCAATGATCTCTTCGGCTGTGAAAACCACAGCCTTGCCTTTTTTTATTTTATCATTTATCTCATCAATGGATTTTTGCATAATACCCCCTTTCTATACAAAACGAAGTTAAGAACTTAAGAAGCAAAGAAGATATGAACATAATCGCTTCCTGGTTAGTCATAGGCTCACAACTTCTTAACCTCTTAACTTCTATTTTTTCCCGGGGGATGAGTGGAAAAACAAAAAACCTCCCCGAACTTGGGAAGGTTTATTTTTGAGTTCAGCACTCATCTCTCCCTATTCGGGCGGGAATTGGCACCGAGACGTTCCACAACATGGAACCGGCTGCCGAGGCTTCACAGGGCCCGTCCCTCAGCCTCTCTTGATGAGTTTATATTTTCAAAGAACGATTAGATATTATAATATACACAAAACCAAACAAATGTCAATAGGCAATATCAATCATTTCTTTTGGGCAATAATGCCAATGGAAAGGACAGTATATAATAAGATCTTTTTCTGTCTTAATAGGTGTTGCAGTTTGTAAAAATTTCTTGTGAATCTGCCAAAATATTCAGGATACATTGGTAATGAAATTTTGAAACGCAACAAAATTTCTCTGACTATTTTATAAATTATTCCGGGCCTTGACCAATCTCCATAATAATATATGGGCTCCAGATTATGCGTCTTCAACAACCTTTGTAGCGAATCTACAGTAAACTGTCTTTCCCAGCCTGCAAACCATAATTTCAATAACATTAGAATATTTTTTATCAATGTGTATAAATGAAAGGTTTGTGGCACATCAACGATAAGAAGCCCGCCTCTTTTCAAAATTCGGTAGTTTTCTTTTATCAATGGAACGGGGTTGCGGAAATGTTCAAGTAATCCCTGATGGAACACAATATCAAATGTTTCATCCATAAATGGTGTGGTTATCGCATCTGCCATTATAAGATTCACTGAAACATCACTTCCCTTGTTTAGATAATGCTGGGCAAGTTCTAAACTTCTTTTTGAATAATCAAGTAGCCAGACATCCGCACCTAACCGGGCTAATTTAATACCATCCCTGCCTGTGCCTGCCCCGGTTTCCAGTATCTTTTTGTGTTTTGGATTCACAAATTTTTGCAATTCTTGAACAATGTCTGTGACTGGAGGATATATGGATTCTGCCTTCTTCTGTGCCCAGAAATCATCCCAGGTCTTTCTGTTATCTTTCATTTTGTGATTATACACCAAACTTATTGTCTGGTCAACGGGTTTCTGTCCGGCTCAATACTTGACACATTAGTTTTTTTGATTATCATTGAATTTCTGGAGGTCTTAATGGATTATCAGAAATTAGAGAAGATTTTGCTTTGTGTCATTTTGATATTTGCAGGAATTGTCTATTTTTATACGGTGGCACCAACTCTTTCTTTCTGGGACTGCGGAGAGTTTATTGCCTCGTCATATACGCTGGCAGTTCCCCATCCACCTGGCACCCCATTTTATGTCATCCTGGGCAGGGTCTGGTTGATGGTGATTGGCTTGTTTGCTGCTATCCTGCCAATTTCAAAAGAAGTTGCCTGGCATATGAATTTGATTGCAATCACATTTTCACTTTTGTCTGCAGTTCTGTTTTATCGTCTTCTGTTGAAGATATTCAAATTATGGTCAAAGGATGAAGACCGCCTTACCCAGATTCTGGTCGCATTTGGCACGACCCTTATGGTTTGTTTTTTCTATACGTTCTGGGGAAATGCAATTGAAACTGAGGTATATGCAGCAGCAACCTTTGTTTTTTTACTTATTAACTATCTCGTATTGTTATGGTATGAATCACTGAAGAATGGTCAGGCAAAAAATGGTTATTTACTGCTCTCTTTCTATTTGATATTCCTGTCTTCAGGTATTCATTTAACTCCATTCTTGATTTTTATTCCCACCTATATTTTTATCTTTGTAGTAGAACGCCGGTATTTAAGGGACTGGTTATTACTTTTGTTTGGATTTTTCCAGATTGTTTTCTTTCTATTGCTTTTCATTTTTCCGGAAAATCTATACATGCTTGGACTTATCCTGCTTGGACTTATTCTCCTTGCAGGTATTGCCTTACCTTTGAATAATCCCAAGAAATACTCCCATTGGTTATTTTTCTGGTCTGGAATAGTACTCGTGATAGTTGGTATTTCAACTGAATTGTATCTGCCGATAAGGTCCAAGCGCATCACTGAACTATATAAAGACAAAACTGCCCAGGAAAGATATTTAAGAGGTGAAAATATTGCTCCAAGGATAAATGAGTGTGAGCCTGGTGCAAGTTTCAAGGCATTTGATGATGCATTGCATAGAAGACAGTATGGACCTCAATATATGCTCCCACGTAAAACTCAGGAAAAAACCGGATACAGTGTTATTGAAGGATATTTCTGGCAGATTGCCTTATTCATAAGGTATCTATCCTGGCAGATTGCACCTGAAGATATAAATAGATTTTTGCGTGGTATATTGCTTACTCTTTTTTATGGTGCTGGAATCTGGGGAATATTTGAATTATTTCGTAGAGAAAAGAAATTATTTATTTTCATGATGCTAATTATGTTTATGCTTTCATTTGCAATGATTGGCTATCTGAATCTGAAGTTCTCACCAAGCGATTCAAATCCCAGGCATCAGGAAAGGGAAGTCCGGGAACGTGATTATTTCTTTCATACTACATATGTCTATTTTGGGCTACTGGCGGGCATGGGCTTTTATGCCTTTGCCCAGTGGGCAAAAAAGGAAAGCAAAAACAATCGGTTTGCCCGGGTTGGCTCGTATGCAGGAATTATCATTTATGGAGTTATACCTTTCTTTACGAATGTGCACTTAAATAATCGTTACGGAAACTTCATTCCCAAAGATTATGGTATAAATATGCTTATGTCCTGCGATAAAAATGGTATAATTTTTACCAATGGTGATAATGATACATTTCCCTTGTGGTTTGCCCAGGAAGTTCTCGGTTATAGAAGGGATGTGATTGTAGCAAACCTTTCGCTAATCAACACTGACTGGTATATCAGACATCTCAAATACTGGGGTGCACCTATCTCGTTCAGTGAATGGGTGATAAACAAATTGACTCCACAAATGACACCTGATAGACGAATAATATATGTAAAAGACATAATGATTCGGCATATTATTGCTGTAAACGCTGGTATTGAGCTTAAGGAAAAAGACTATTTTATACCCCTTAACGAATTTTCGCACAAATATGTCAAAGGCTACAAAGAAAAAAGACCTATCTATTTTGCCTCAACAGTATCTCCGGATAATTATGCAGGAATGGATCCCTATCTAAAACTTGAAGGACTTGTTTATCGGGTTACAGGTGATAGTGTTGAGACACCTTATAATATTGATGTAGAGAAAACCAAAGACTTCTTCTACAACAGGTTCCGTTATACTGGTGTGTTTGAGCCGGAGAAACAGCAATTCCTCTCCAGGGTGCTCAAGGATTTTGATAAGCGAAAAAAAGAAGGCGAGTTCTACGATTTCAAGGTCGTAAAGGATGAAAATACAGAAAGGCTTTATGCCAATTATGCGGCAGGACTATTCCATCTGGGGCTAAAACTTCAGGCAAGTGGTGATGTTGACGGAACAATAAATGCCTGGCGTTTTGCCATGATGTTTGAGCCAGGTCAAAGATTCCCATTCATTTTCAATTTGTCACTTCTTTATGCCCAGTTAGGTATGTATGATTCTACCGATGCCTTGCTTTCCCAGATCAAGACCGATGACCCGCAACTGTTAATAAAAATTGGTATGGTTTATCGTTCAATGGAAAGGTTTGATAAAGCAATTGAGTGTTTTCAAAAGATTGTCACTGCACAACCAAGAAATGCCCAGGGGTATATGGCACTTCTGGCAACCTATCTTGATATGAATGATACAGCATCAGCCAAAAAAACAATCCGTCAATGGCTGATGGTCAATCCTTCAGACACAAGTGCTTTACATATGTTAAAGGAATTAGGGGGATGAAAATGGCAAAGGCAGTGGTCTTATATTCAGGAGGCCTTGATTCAACCCTCGCACTTGAATTGGTAAAAGAGTGGGGAATAAAGGTTTATCCGCTCCATATCAGCCATCTTTTCTTGCCTTCAAAACCCCTGCCCAAAATTCCAAAATTGAAGACAGTTGAAGTTACAAAAGAGTTGATTGAAATAATTCGCTCGCCACGGTATGGATTTGGTGAGCATCTTAATCCCTGTGTTGACTGCAGAATTCTGATGTTGAAAAAGGCAAGAGAATACATGAAAGAGATAAAGGCAGATTTTGTGGTTACTGGAGAGGTACTTGACCAGCGGCCATTTTCTCAGCGCATGGAAATGATAATCTCTATAGAAAAAAAGGCAGAACTTGAAGGACTTGTTGTAAGACCCTTGAGCGGAGGCCTTTTACCTGCAACCATTCCGGAAAAAAAAGGCTGGATAAAAAGGGAGAATTTGTTGAAATTCCAGGGTCGGTCAAGGCGTTCAGCACTGGCACTTGCTCAGGAAAAAAATATCACTGATTTTTTTACACCCAGTGGCGGTTGTCTGCTTACTGACCCGGGTTTTTCCCGACGGCTTGCTGATTTAATGAGATACCAGGAGGAAATTACTGAAAATGACATTGCATTGTTAAAAGTTGGCCGCCATTTTAGATTGAATAATGAAACAAAGCTCATTGTGGGTAGAGAAGAAGAAGAAAACGCAGTAATTGAAAAACTTGCGCCAGCTGGTGCATATCTTCTGTATGTTCCAGATACAGGCAGCCCGAATGGTTTGCTTTTGGGAGACAAAAAATTTTTGAATGTTGCAGCACAGATCATTGCCCGTTACAGCGACAAAAAAGATGAACCACGAGTAGAAGTCTGGTATACAATAAAGAAAAAGACTGGACAAATTACAGTTGTTCCTATCAAGAACGAAGAGCTAAACAAATACCGCATAGGATAAAATGCAAAAACTCTGGGCACCCTGGCGTATGGAATATATACGCAATCCTAATCAAGAGTGTTTTCTTTGTTCAGCACTAAAATCCAAGAATATTGAAGAAGTCTTAATCCTTGAAAAGGAACAATCAGGATTTATCATTATGAATCGCTATCCATATAATAATGGTCACTTATTGATTGCACCGCTAAGGCACATTGGTCTGATTGAGGCACTCAACGATGAAGAGATACTTTCTCTGCACCGGTTAATGAGCCGGGCAATAACTGCGATAAACCAAACAATGCATCCTGATGGCTTTAATATTGGCATAAATCAGGGAAGAATTGCAGGTGCCGGGCTTGTTGACCATTTACATTACCATCTGGTTCCAAGATGGCAGGGTGATACAAATTATATGCCAATCTTAGGTGATACAAAAGTCATTTCTGAGGCACTGGAAAAAACATACAAACAAATTAAGCACGGGCTTGAAAAACTGGATAATCCATAATATTGGTTGAATGGTTAAATTGTTAAATGGTAAGATAGGGATTAAGTACCAGAGGCTATATTTGTTCCATTTTGAGAAAGATTAGATGATTTTGAATAAGTCAGAATTTTTCCAGTTGAAAAATATTCTCATTCTAATAGTACTGATAGCAGCAGGCATTGTCTATTTTTATACCGTCGCACCAACTCTTTCTTTCTGGGATTGCGGAGAGTTTATTACTTCCGCTTATACTTTGGCGATTCCCCATCCGCCTGGCACACCGTTCTATGTAGTGCTTGGCAGGGTCTGGTTAATTGTTTTAGGTATTTTTGCAAGTTTTTTGCCAATTTCAAAAGAAGTTGCCTGGCATATGAACCTCCTGGCAATATTTTTCTCCCTGGGTTCAGTATTCCTGATTTATAAAATGATCCTAAAAATTCTCCTCTTGAGTAAGACTGGATTGACTAATAAAGGCATCTGGTCAGCATTCATCGGAACGCTCGGTATTCCGTTCTATTTTTCAATCTGGTGGAATGCAGTTGAAACTGAGGTTTATGTACCGGCAAGTTTTATTTTTGTTCTTATAAATTATCTTGTGATACTCTGGTATGAAGGGATAAAACATGGGCAACAGAAAAATCACTACCTGCTATTGAGTTTCTATCTTATTTTTCTTGCCACGGGAATTCATCTTGTTCCTTTCTTGACTCTTATTCCAATCTATGTCTTTGTATTCTATGCTAAGCCAAATCTATTGAAAGATAGACTTTTCATACTGATTGGAATCTTTCAAATGATTATCTTTGCCTATATGTTTTTGTTACCTGAAAGTCTTCTTACACCAGCGCTGATTCTGCTAATCCTTACAATTGTCTCAGGAGTGGTATTGTCTTTCAACAGGACAACCACTTTCCATAATCGGATATTTTTCTGGGCAGGAATTTTTCTGGTATTTGCAGGTTTGAGTTCTGAGTTATACCTACCCTTAAGATCAGCCAAGCTCACTGAACTTTATAAAAATAAAAAAGCAACTGAACAGTATCTCAAAGGTGAGAACATTGCACCGAGGATCAACATGAACGAGCCAGGTGAATCTCTTTCTTCATTTTTTGGCGTCCTGCACCGTTCACAGTATGGCGTGCAAAAAATTATTCCCAGACAAACTCAGGGAACCGGCGTGAACTTGATTCAGGGAATTTTTTACCAGATTGCCTTGTTCTTTCGTTATCTATCCCAGCAAGTAGCACCGGAATATTTGAATGGCTTTTTGAGATTTTTTCTTCTTCTGATCTTCTATGTCTTGATTTTCAATGGATTGCTTGAACTTTATAAGAGAGACCATTTACTTTTTATTCTACTGATTTTAATTATCTTTTTCGTATCAATTGGCGTTGTTGGCTATTTGAATTTGAAGTTTTCACCCACCGATTCAAACCCTGCACACCAGCCAAGGGAAGTCCGGGAAAGAGATTATTTCTTTCATACAAGTTTTCTATATATGGGCTTGTTGATTGCATTCGGGCTCCTCGGATTTCTTGAGCATATAAAAAGAAGAGGGGTCTTAACAATTCTCATTGTCAGCACTTCTGCATATTCAATTGTTCCAGTATTTTTCAACTTTTCTCTTATCAGTCGTCACAAAAACTTCATTCCACGGGATTACGGCTATAATCTTTTGATATCCTGCGCACCAGATGCAATAATTTTTACTAATGGTGACAATGATACATTCCCTTTGTGGTTTGTTCAAGAAGTTCTTGGTATCAGACGGGATGTGATTGTAGCAAATCTTTCGCTTATCAATACTGACTGGTATATCAGACACCTCAAATACTGGGGTGTACCGATTAGTTTTGACAACGCCATAATAAAGAGACTATGCAATCAAGGGTATTTTGTTACTTCAGACCGCCGTGTGATGCTGGTAAAAGATATTATGATTCGTGACATCCTGGGTGCGAATGCAGAAAGGAAACTTGAGAATGAAGATTATTTTAATAAACCCGAGGAATTTGCGCACAAATATCTACTGAACTATAAAGGGAAAAGACCTATCTATATTTCATCAACCGTGGACAACGAAAACTATAAGGGTTTTGACCCCTATCTGCAAATTGAAGCTATTGTCTATCGCGTTGCCGGTGATAGCTCAATATTTCCGAGAAACATAAATATCAGGAAGACCGAAGAATTATTTTACGAAAAATTTCGCTACACAGGACTTTTCTCACCTGACAAGTATGACCAGCTCTCACGAATACTAAGAGATTTTGATTATAGAAAAAATGCAGGAGAATTTCCTGGTTATAAGGTAACAAGAGATCAAAATACAACTAATCTCTATTTTAACTATGCTATTGGATTGATCTATTTCGGATTTCTGCTCAGAGATAACAATGATCTACAGGGTGCCTTAAATGCCTGGCGTTTAAGTTCAATGTTTGAATCCCTAGGTCCGGAATCCTGGAAACTGTATTATAATCTTGGCATGCTTTTTAATAGACTGAATATGGGTGATTCAGCAGAAAAGTATTTTAAGCAGATTGATATCAAAGATCCTCAAATCTATACGCAGATTGGTGAATCATTCAGATTTAGTGGAAAATATCAAAAGGCAATTGAATACTTTCAAGAGGCATTACGTATGAATCCACGTAATGCCTCTGGTTATATGGGACTTATCATTACTTATCTGGACCTAAAGGATACGACTTCTGCAGTGAAAATCTTGCAGGACTGGATAAAGTTCAATCCCGAAGATACAAGTGCCCGTTTGTTATTGAAAAGTCTTAGAAATCCTTGATCTTCTAATCCCGATCCAGCAGATTATTAATTGTGCTCATATATTTCTTAACAAGGTCCTTGTTTATTTGCGGTACCTTGGCATAGATTGTATCCAGCTGGCTAAATACCTGGGTCATAGATTTCATTGCATCAAGAGATGCTTTTATCATCTTCTTTTCCGCATCAGATACCTTGGGGTCGTTCAGCCTTGCCTCCAGCCTTTTTATTTCAGCCTCATTCTTTGTCATTTCTTGCTTGGCTTCAGTCTTAAGAGAATCCATTAGAACTGCTGAAAATGCAAGCATGGTTTTTGCGTAGGCAGGCCAGAATTCATTCCAGCCCATACCTGCAGCCCGTAGTCTGGAATCAAGCGCTGAAATCTGTTTATCCAAGACACTCATACCCTGAAATGCAGACATAATATCTCCGGGTTTTGCATCAAGTTGCAGGTCTTTTCCTTCTTTTTCCACAATATCAATGAATGTTGGCAGAACCTTTATGAGACGCTGAAGTTCATTTTCCGTAAGCGTGTTGTAAGCAACATTGACTCCAGACTGCACACTACCAGGTGTTGGTGCCTGGGGTGCACCACAAAAAACAAAAAATAAAACAAAGCAAACCGATATCAATGCAAAATATCGCTTCATTATACCCCCTTAGATCTATTATATATAAAAATGTACCTTAGTCAATGATTGACAATAAATAAAAATTAGTTATAATTTATGCGGTTATGAAGATAATGGCGGTTGATTATGGCAAAATGCGTATTGGAATTGCCCTGACCGACCCGCTTGGTGTTATTGCCCAACCTTATTTGACGATTCCTTACAAATCTAAAAGAGACCTTATTAAACGACTTAAGTTTATTAGTGAGCAGAATAATGTAGGATTAATACTCATTGGCAATCCAATCTGCCTTGACGGCGGAACAAATGAAATGTCTGAAGAAATTATCAGATTTGCAAAAGCGCTTGAAAAATCGCTAAAAATAGAAGTTAAACTATGGGACGAAAGATTTACCAGTCAATATGCACTAAAAATATTGAAAGAACACAAGGTAAAACAAAAGAATCTTGACACAATCGCTGCTTCGCTGATGCTTGAGGAATATTTGAGACAGAATGTGCCCCTGTCTGATCAGGGCAAATGTTGAATTTATGCGGAAAATCTTTTTTCCCCTACTCATTTTGACTATCTTTTTTTTATGCTGGCTTCAGCCATTGAATATCGGACAAAGAGAAATCAATATTCCCAAAAATGCAACCGCCCGTGAAGTGACAAAGATTCTATCAGACAATCGTATTGTTCGTATACCTGCGGAATTTCTGTTTTTTCTCAAACTAACAGGAAAAGAATCTTCCATTCGTTCAGGTCGGTATCAATTACAGGTATACAAAAACCCAATTTATGTCATAGATAAACTTGTCCATGGCGGTAGAAGTGATATTGCTATAACCATACCTGAAGGACTTACATTAAGAGAAATTGCTAAAATTCTTTATGAAAAAAATCTGATTGATAATCAGGATAAATTTGTTGAGTTATGCAATGACAAGAATTTTATAAAGAGAATAGGCTTGAATGTGTCTTCACTTGAAGGCTACCTTTTTCCGGATACATATTCATTTGAGCAAAATGAGGGCCCCATAATGATTGTCAGTAAAATGATCGAGAATTTGAAAAATCAGATAAGAAAAATTTCCATTATACCCATAGATTCTCTGCAAACAACAATCATAATTGCATCATTGGTAGAAAAAGAAGCAAAGTATAATGAAGAGAGACCGATCATTGCCCGGGTCTTCTATAATAGATTGAAATCGAATCGCCCTCTTGAATCGTGTGCCACTGTTATCTACGCAAAGAAATTGAAAAATCCAGATATTACAATAACCTATCTTCTGGAAAGAGATTTGAAAATTGATTCACCATACAATACCTACCTACATTCAGGGCTACCCCCATCTCCGATTTGCTCACCAGGGATCAATTCCATAAAGGCAGCATTGTTTCCTGCAGATGTTGATTATCTCTATTTTGTGGCAAAAGGTGATGGCTACCACCATTTTTCAAAGACCTATAAAGAACATCTTGAAGCAAAGGAATACTACAATGCTAAGAAATGAATTTGAAGAGATACTGATTACTCAGACACCATATTATCAGAAACTAAGCAGAGTCTATCGGGATGTATTAAATTTCCAGCGTTATCTATCAGTCTTAAATAGAATTTCGCACAATGATCCTGTACTAAAATACTTTGAAGACAAAGAAGGCAAGGAACTTATTTTTTTAGGTAGAAAAATCTTTGGTCTTCAGGAAGAATTTGTATCTAATTACCTGAATTTCCTTAAAGACGAATCAATAATCAGCAAATGGGACGAGTTTTTTGAACGCTACAGCAATACCCTGTTTGAAATATATAAAAAGTTTACCCAGACCGATCCGTTCAAGGTCTTCATATTTGAAATAGTGAATCGCAAATTATTAAGGGATATCCTCTCAAGGGAAGTTGCCAACAGAACCATTGATGAAAAGGCAATAGTGGCAGAAAGATTCGGAATGGTTATCAATCAGCTTTTCAATTATATCAGGCGTTCTCTCACCAGAAACATAAGGATTCAGGACCGTCTGATCGTTGATTCTTATGAAAAAATTCCTTTGTTTCCAAGAGGAACCAGGACTGAATTGACCAAGATGATGGCAAAAATAATCTTCCAGAATGGACTGCCCGAACCTTTATTTTCTTCAATTTTGAAATACCTTTTGAATACAACTTATACAGAAGGACTCCAAAATCTCATTGATAAAATCAAAGCCCTGGGGAAAACATTCAGTCGGGAAAAGATAATGGACATAATGACTGCTCATTTCTTCTTTCCGGATGAGGGGGGAATGTTAAAGATATTTACTGCGGTTCAAAATGCTGCTCGGGAAATGTATGGAGAAGCAAGAAAGAAAAGAGAAACAGTTGAGAATCAACTAAAACAAATGGAAAACAAAATAAGCGAAACAAATCGTAGTTTAAGTGAAGAATTGTTTAGAGTAACAAAGGATTTTTCAACTGAAGAGGCACTGGATATTAATATAAAAAAGTTACGGCGTAACTTGATTTCGTACGGCTACGATATGAGAAGGCTACGTCTTGAACATCAGGAATATCAAAAGCAAGAAAATGAAATGGATGGTATACTAAAAATGCAACTTACTGATTTTTCAAAATTCATTGTTAAACACGAGTGGGATCCTTATCTACTTTTTCTTGTTGGTGAGAGAAAGACCATTGATGAAGAAACATTCCAGAATTTAGTCAAAGAAGTATCTACCGAGATAAAAGGCAATAAAGAATATACGAATCTACTTAATGAACTACGCATTCCAGGTTTCTTAAAGGAACGTTATAATACCACAGAGATAATGAAAAGATTTGATGCCGTCATAAATAGCATATTTGAACCTTTATTGAAATCATTGCTCCTTGAAGAACTGGTTGATTATTATCCCAAGGTCTCAGGAGCATCTATTCCTGAAAATATCAGATATATTGCTGAAGAATCATTGAGTGGAAAGGTATCGGTAGTGGAAAAAGATATTGGACCGGTTAGTAAGATAGAAGCCCCTCCCAATCTGAATGTCCACCGATATAAAAATTTGATCTCAGTATTAACCTATGATATCAGAGGTTCAACTTTAATGGGAACAAAACTGCAGAATGCATTGAAGGAAAGCGAAATAAGAAATCTGTTTCAGGAATCTATGCTGACAATTATTGAAAAATTTGGGGGATTGCCAATAAAAGATACGGGCGATGGTGGTATTATTCTTTTTGCCAACAACAATTATGAAATGAAGACCCAGAAGACAAAAATACCTGAACCAGGAAGCAGTTTGAATGCGGTTCGTTGCGGTCTTGAGATGTTACGGGAATCAGTCAATTTTGTCCAGGAAAATATCACGCATTACAAGGATTGGTTCAGAGAAGCTGAGGATAGAAAGATAAATTTTGAAGGGGTTACCTATGCAACACTTCCACCAGTTTACCAATCAATCTTCCAGATTGGTGTGGGCATTGCTTCGGGAGAATATCCAAAAGAGATTTACCTGGACCGCAATGCTTTCGGTGATCTGGATCTGACTGGAATGCTGGTTAGGGAATCAAATTTTTATTCAAAGATAAAAAGCAAGGACAAATCCACGGTTATTTGTGATGATTCAACAATATTCAATCTTCTTCTGAATGTTGATAAATTTTCTTTTCTAAGCGATACCGGAGTAAAATTGACCGCGGAATCTATGGATGCAGAGCAGGAACTGGAATACTGGATTAATCAGAAGGTATCAAGAAGAGGTTTTATCTTTGATTTATACAAAATATTCGTTTCTAAAATGGGCGAAGAAATATATCATCCAGGCAGTCTGAAAATCCTGCTTGGCGTATCTGATATTACTATTGATGAGACCGGCGAGATTAAAGATGGAAAAGGTGGTCGGGGTAAATTTCTTTTTGAATTGTCCTATGAGGTGCCAAAATGAACAAGATAAATATTGTCAGTTTGCACAATCTGGTTGAGGAACAAAGCCAGTATTTGAAATTCTTGGCAGAACGATATATGGACCCTGTGCGTTTTCAAAATACAATTACTGACATAACCGAGGGCATGAAATTTTTGGATTACCCTGCTGAAGTCATGAAAATCTTTCAAGACCTGAAGATTTTTTTCATATGGCTTGGTGGTCCTATAACTCAATACAAAGATTATGAATGGGCATTGTACATAGGGCACAAGAAGAAAGGTTTGCCAATACCTGCCGGGCTAAAAGAAAAATGTCCGGAATCAATCATTAATTTGATTGAAAATCTGAAGGCGTATAAAACAATCTATGAATTCAATCAGGAGTTGAAGAACTATTCAATGTCATACGATATTTTCCTGCTGATACATAAATCAATTATGAACGCACGTGTTGAAAATCTATTGACCAGTTTTCTTGGAGACATTGACCGGATGACCTTTAAGAATTTTGCTGATGCTACAGAAAAGATTCCTTCTGTTTACTTTGATTACCTGTCAGATTCATCAGGATTGAAAATATTTAAGAAGGTGAGTGCGATGCTTCAGCGGGATAAAGACAGAATTAATGAAGAATTGCGGAGTATTGATCTTTACTCAGCACGGCTAAAAGAACAGCTCGCTGCTTTATATCTGGAAACCAATGCGGGATTGAAAGATATCCTTGATAACCTCGTAGCAAAGGGTGCAGATTTTGAAACGGTTACACAGAGAACTTCTAATCTTTTTTCAAGATTGGAAAGATTGTTCCTTGGTAATGTTTATCACTTAAAGGATTATGACCGGCGCCGTGATGAATTACAGAAATTCTTACAGGAAGAACAAGAAATGCATAGTTTGATGGAAAAAAGGAAATTGGATAAGACAAAACAGATTGGTGAATTGTTCAGAGAATATCTGTTCCTTAATAGGTATGGTAGTCTGACCCCGCAGGAAGAAAAATTCTTTACTAAAAATATTATGTATTATTTTGAGGAACTGCACAAGCAAAAAAGCAGAGATTTACCAATGCTGGCAAGATTTGAGAAAAAGGCATTGCTGGGTGTTGAACTGGATTTCAATGCAGTGAGGAATGCCTATGACTCATTTATGAAAAAAGATTTGATTCCAGTCTATCTTGCAAATTGTCTGTATGATATCGTAAATTGCCTGCCACCCTCGGAAAAGGAATCCAAAAAGGTAATCAAAGATACTGCTAATTTCAGTTATTTCCTGCTTGAAGGGAAGGAGATTCTGGTCCCCCGAAAACAAAGTACGAGTGTACCTGAGGATATAACAAAGTTTATTGAACAGTATCGTAAGACAATCACAGTGCTTGTGTATGATATTCGTGGTTCCTCATATATGGGTATTAAATTGCACAATGCCTTGAAAGAGCAGCGGATAAAATATAAATTTGCCAAAGAGATGGCAGCAATCGGCAGAAATTATGGTGGTTTTTTGTTAAAGGATACAGGTGATGGTGGCATCATATGGTTTGCTGAGAATTCGCAGAGTCTTTATAATCATCTCTATACGGAGTCCACTACTGGTAAAGGAATAAATTTACGCTATTCAATATTTTCTGGTGCAGAGCTGGAATTGATACCAGCAATGGATGCTGCGAAAAGGGCGATCCTTTGTGCACGGGATATGGTGGTAAAAGCAGAGGAGTTTATTCGGGCAAACTTTATGCATTATCGCGACTGGTTTGCGACTGTTGCAGAAAGGACAATGGAAGTTGATGGAGTTACTTATGCCCTCTTGCCGCCGGAATTCAAAACTCTTTTCAGAATTGGCATAGGAATTGCTTCAGGCAGTCCAGAAAAAGATGTGGTGCTCTCAGCAAATTCCTTTGGTGACCCTGATCTGGTCGGACCAATCCTTGCAGATGCCCATCTTTATTCAATGGAAAGACAACCCGGGCGTTCGGTTATTATTTGTGATCTCGCAACTTTTATCAATTTTATGTTGAATACGGAAAATTTTGATTTCCCTATTGAAGAACCAGTATTAGAAAAGTATTTGAGAATTCTTGAAGATGTCAGAAAGTTGCCCCATGGTTATGTATATCCTGAACATAAGGTTTCTATCACGCCCAGGGGCATGCACATTCTTGAAGAACTTGACAAAAGAAAGGCATTGAGTGAGATGAAATCAGGCAACCTGATAATTGATCAAACTGGCAACACCTATAATGAAGACAAGAAAAAAGCAAAACCATTCTATGAAATAATTCCTTTGCAATGAAAGTCCTTGTCTATCAGCCCACTGCAAAGTACAGGAATCGGATTGTTCAATATTTGAAAAATTTCAACCTTGATGTAATTTCTGTTGTAAAACCTTCTTCGGTTGTTCCGCTAATGAAAAAAGAAACCATTGATATCGGAGTCATCAATTCTGATGCAGAAAAGTCAATCACGAATCTGGATAAACTCAATTTAGGTATCCCACTTATCATAACTGCCTCAGCACAGGACAAAATAAAGTATGATAAACTGATCATACCTGATACAGTCGGTATAATACGAACACCATATACCTATAACGTTCTAAGAAAAATGATAAGTAAGGCAATCAAAAGGCGAGAACAGAGTCTATTCAATCAAAAAACTGTTGAATCACTGCAGAGAAAGATAAAAGAAATGGAAACCCTGAATGAAATTGTCCGGGCAATAAATTCCTCATTGATGCCCAAAGAAATACTGAAGATTATTATGGAAAAGACTGCGGACTTTGTGAAAGCTGAAGGTTGGTCTATTCTTCTTCTGGATAGTGAAAAACAGGAACTTGTGTTTGAGGCAGCTGCAGGTGAAGCGGGTCAGAAATTGATTGGTATCAGGTTGAAGATTAATCAGGGTGTAGCAGGCTGGGTTGCGCGCACTGGTAAGTCTTTGATCGTTGAAGATGTAGCAAAGGATCCGAGATTCTATGATGGTGTGGACAAGAAGACAAAATTTACGACAAAATCAATTCTCTGTGTACCTATGAAAAGTCGCGGTACAATCATTGGAGTGGTTGAAGTCGTGAATAAAATCGGTGGCGAACCATTCACCAAGAATGATTTAGAAATCTTTGAAAATCTGGTACAGCATATCACCATAGCCCTGCGCAATGCCCAGATCTATCGCAAGATGGAAGAAACAAGTCTAACTGACGACCTGACAAAGTTGTACAATACCCGTTATTGCAACCAGATTCTTGATGAACTTATTAAAAACAGGCTTTCTACCCGGGCGAAAATTTCCCTGATATTCTTTGATGTGGACTTTTTCAAACTCGTTGACGACAACTACGGTCATCTGGTAGGAAGTGAAACCCTCAGGTTGATCGGTGAAAGGGCAAAAGGGGTTATCCGGGACAAGGATATTGCAGTGCGTTATGGTGGAGACGAGTATATTATTGTATTGCCTGATACTGATAAGCCAACTGCAGCAATAATCGCGGAAAGGATAAGACGGGTAATTGAAGAAAAACCATTTCCAGCCCAGGGTGGACATGGTTTTAATGTCACGGTAACCCTTGGTGTTGCGACCTTTCCTGAGGATGCCCTTACCCGTGACGATTTGATTGGCAGGGCAGACAAGGCAATGTACGAAGGGAAGATGACCGGTCGAAATAAGGTAGTTGTGGTTTGAATATTCTCTGGTATTGACAATAAGACAAATTTTTATATAATATAATATGGTTAAGATTCGTCTAAGGCGAATGGGTAAACATAAGAGTCCTTTTTACCGGATTGTGGTAATAGATTCGAGAAAGGCAAGAGATGGCGAATACATTGAAAACCTTGGACACTACGATCCCATGAAAAAGAATTTGCAACTGAACCGGGATCGCGTTGAATACTGGATATCTAAGGGAGCTAAGCCTACCAACACGGTGGCTAAATTAATTGCAAAAGCAAAAGGAGGTTCATCATGAAAGAGCTTATCGAATATATCGTTAAAGGGCTTGTGGATAATCCCGATAAAGTAAACATTAAAGAGGTCGCTGGCGAAAAGAGTATTATATATGAACTTCGAGTCGGCGAAGGTGATCTGGGTAAGGTAATTGGCAAAGAAGGAAGAACTGCAAAGGCAATTCGCACAATCATTACCGCGGCAGCAATGAAACAAGGAAAACGCGCGGTATTGGAAATAATCGAATAATGAACACGGACATCTCTTGCCTTTTTCATAAAAAAGGGTATCAGGGAAAAAAAGAATCCCCTTGATACCCTTTTCTGTATTGTAGTTCTGCACGGTTATTTGTTCTATGCAAATCAACATAATCTCACTTTTCCCTGAATATTTTAGTGGTCCTTTTTCTTGCGGAACTCTGAGAATAGCCCAGGAAAAGGGCGCAATTAAAATTAACATTATCAATCCCAGAGATTTCACAAAAGACAGAACTGTTGATGATTATCAGTTTGGGGGCGGTGCAGGAATGGTATTAAAAACAGAACCGCTGCTGAAGGCAATAAATTCGGTCAAAAAGGAAGATTCAGTGATAATAAATTTTTCGCCAGCAGGAGTGCTACTCAATCAAAACATTGTCAAGGATCTGGTTAAGAAAAATAATCTGGTTCTGGTTTGTGGACGGTACAAGGGTATTGATGAAAGACTTGGCAAATTATGTCCTGCAAAAGAGATTTCTATTGGGGATTATGTATTATCTGGTGGTGAATCAGCCGCAATAATTTTGATTGAGGCAATTAGCAGGTTGTTGCCAGGCGTGTTAGGACACATAGATTCAGCAGAAGATGATTCATTACAGAATGGATTGCTATCTAGCCCGGTTTATACCCGTCCTGCAAACCTCAAAAATTCTGCTGTGCCCGCAGTACTAATAAGTGGTGATCATAAGGCAATTGCCCACTGGCGAAGAAAAGAATCAATAAAAAGAACATTGAGGGACAGGCCTGAACTTTTGCTTGATGTTATCTTTACAAAACAGGATTTAGAGATATTAACGGAGGTGCTGAATGACAAAAATTCCTGAATTCAAACCCGGTGATTTGATAAAAGTATATGTAAAAGTAATTGAAGGTGATAAGACCAGACTCTCTCCTTTTCAAGGTGTGGTTGTTCAAATCAAGGGAAGTGGTGATAGAAAGACATTTATTGTGCGTAAGGTTTCTGCAGGTATTGGTGTAGAAAGAATATTCCCTTTAAACTCACCAATGATTGCCCGCATAGAAGTCAAGCGCAAGGGCAAGGTGCGTCGGGCAAAACTCACATATCTCAGAAACAAAAAAGTGAAAAAACTGAAGAGTCAGGAACTTATCGCACCAAAACAAGAGGCGGTTGAAAAACCCGAAGAAAAGAAAGTTGAAGGCACCAATTGACAAAAAATTCTGGCACGAATTCACTCTCATTGCGGGATGTGATGAGGCAGGAAGGGGTCCATTAGCTGGACCCGTGGTTGCTGCTGCTGTTATCCTGCCCAGAGATTTCTATCATGCTGAGATTGACGATTCCAAAAAACTCAGCCCGGCAAAGAGAGAAAAGTTGTATAAGGTCATAACAGATTCTGCAGTAAGCTATGCATTTGGAACTATTTCTGTAGAGGTGATTGATAAAGTAAATATTCTTGAGGCTACAAAGTTGGCAATGGCACAGGCAATCAATGGGCTCAGCCATAAACCTGAAATTGTCCTGATTGATGCGCTCAAAATTGATAACTTGCCATTAAAACAGTTTCCTATTATTAAAGGTGATACTTTAAGTATAAGTATTGCTTCAGCATCTATTCTGGCTAAGGTGAAGAGAGATTCAATTATGCTTGAATATCACAAACTATATCCAGTATATGGATTCGATAAACATAAGGGCTATCCTACCCCTTTTCATCGTGAGTGTATAGAAAAATATGGTCCGTGTTCAATACATAGAAGGTCTTTTCGTTTAGTCAGGTCATAGAATGTTGAACAAAATTCAGCTGGGCAAAAAGGGTGAAGAACTTGCTCGTAATTTCTTGACCAAACAAGGATTCAATATTGTTGACCATAATTTTCGGTGTCGGTATGGCGAGATTGATTTGATTTTGAGAAAAGAGAGCTCTTTTCATTTTGTTGAAGTTAAATATCGCCGGACACTTGAGTACGGTTTGCCTCAGGAATCAGTTAATAAAAGGAAACAGCACAAAATTCACAATGTTGCCCTATTATGGTTAAAGAAAAGACATTTGCCAATGGATAGTGAAATCCATTTTGATGTGCTGGCGATCAATCAGGAGAAAGGCAGAACCGCGTATGACTATATTGAAGATGCATTTTAATTTAGACGAATTATTAGAACAGGTGTAAAATATAGAAATTTTATGAGCGCCTGTAGCTCAGGTGGATAGAGCGGCGGGCTTCGAACCCGCAGGCCGGGGGTTCAAATCCCTCCAGGCGCGTGTAAAAACCTACTCTTGACTTTATACATATGACTGATATAATTATTGATTATGAAAATAGAACGCCCAACCGCTTAACAAAAGCATTTTTATTGAAAGGAGGCTTAAATGGTTGAAGGTATGGAAAAAACCTTGAATCCCGGTGACATTCTTTTTAATGAAGGGGATAAAGGTGATGTAATGTATTTGATAAAAGAAGGGCAGATCAAGATTACCAAAGGAAGAGGACCGGATGAGCGTGTTCTGGCAGTACTAAAAGAAGGTGATTTCTTTGGTGAAATGGCTATTATTGATGGTTCTCCCCGCTCTGCAACTGCAACTGCAATATCAAAGACCTCTTTATTGATCATTGATAAAGAAACCTTCCGTTCAAAGATTCGTGAAAATCCATTGATTGAATATATCCTTGAGACTTTGACAAAACGTCTGCGCAACGCAGATGAACAGATCAAACTTCTAACAATCAAGAGTGAAGAAAGAAGAGTGGTTGCATATATCATAACCAAAGCAAAGGAGATTGGCAAGAGCACCCCAGAAGGTATAGAGATTACTCCATTTTCTTATGAGAATATGGCTCTGACCACGGGTATTGAATTAGAAAAGATCAAGGATTATGTCAATAATTTGTGTCAGGTCAAACTGGTTGCCCTGAAGAACAACAGCCTTGTAATCAAAGGGGTTGAAGACCTTGATGACTATCTGCGCTACATTGCCCTGAAGGAGAAATTTGAGCGATCATAAATAAACAATGGCACCAATAATGATGTTTGACCGTAAGGAAAAAGAAGAAGAATTAAAACACCTGCAGAATCTGCTCAGCTCCAGCGAACTCCTGAAAAATCCCAAGGAGTATGCTAATGTTTCACGCAAGTATAAAGAAATTCAGGCACTTCTTCAAAAATACGAGGAATATGAACGCATTAACAAAGAAATAGTAGGCTTGGAAGAATTGCTCAATGGAGATAGTGCTGAACTCAGAGAACTTGCTGAAATTGAACTCCTTGATTTACGGAAAAAACTGGAAAACATTGAACAGGAGATTGATAATTTCCTGAATCCATTTTATGAAGAGTATCAAAAAAACTGTATTATAGAGATTCGCGCTGGTGCCGGCGGCAATGAGGCAACACTTTTTGCTGCTGATGTTTTCAGGATGTATACAAAATACATTGAGAGAAAAAAGATGAAGTATGAAATCCTTTCATCCCATCCCAGTGACCTGGGTGGATTTAAGGAGATTATCTTTCTTGTCTCAGGCGAGAATGCCTATGGAACATTCCGGTTTGAAAGTGGTGTACATCGAGTTCAGCGTGTGCCAGTAACTGAAGCAAGCGGTCGGATCCATACCTCCACAATTACTGTTGCAGTACTTCCTGAAATAGAAGAATCACAGATTGATATTTCACCGGACGATCTCAAAATGGATACCTTTCGTGCCGGGGGTCATGGAGGCCAGAATGTTAATAAGGTTTCTTCGGCAGTGAGAATCACTCATATTCCTACAGGAATAACTGTTGCCTGTCAGGATGAACGCTCTCAATATCAGAATCGCGAAAAAGCAATGAAAATCTTGCGGGCGAGACTTCATGCAATAGAATCAGAAAAGAAATTTCGTGAAATCGAAGATAAACGCAGGCGTCAAATTGGAACTGGAGAGAGGAGCGAGAAAATTAGAACCTATAATTTCCCCCAGAATCGCGTGACCGACCACAGGATTGGTCTTAATCTTTATAACCTCCAGAATGTCCTTGATGGTGAACTTGATGGTCTGATAGATGCGTTATTAAAATATGAGAGAAGTGGTAGAGAAGCTCAGTAAGGAATTTGAGTTGAGCGTTGAGGAAACCGAATTGATTGTTTCTACGCTACTGAGAAGACCGCGCTTTGAGCTGTATTTTAGAAAATCTGCTGATCATAATATTGTCAATCTTCTGAGAATGGAACTCACCCAATTGAAGAACGGGGTACCGATTGAATATATCACAAAACAGGTTCAATTCCTTAGATATACCTTAAAAATCTTCCCGGGAGTTTTTATTCCTCGTCTGGAAACTGAATATTTCGTAGAGCTCATTGTAAAACTAATTGATTTTGTGCCCGAGAGAGTTTGTGAAATTGGTACTGGTTGTGGTGCAATTGCAATTGCTCTTGCAGAAGCCCTTCCTCAATCAGAGATTATTGCCACGGATATCAGTACGCTCGCTCTTGAAAATGCCCGGGAGAATATTTCGTTATTGAATTTTGCTCATAGAATCAATTTGATCAGAGCAGATATGTTTTCAGCTTTTTCTAAAGGGATCTTTGACCTGATTGTTTGCAATCCACCATACATTCCTACAGAAAGAATTCTGTCGCTACCAAAGAGTGTCAGGGATTTTGAGCCACGAAATGCAATTGATGGTGGATTTGGCGGCATAGAATTTATCAAGAGGATTATTGACCGGGCAAAATACTATTCAGTTGATAGCAAATGCAATGTTGCCCTTGAGATTGATGATGATGAGGTGATAACATTAGAGTCATATCTAAGAAATGAATCAGTTAACTATTTCTTTCTTAAGGATTTGTTCGGCAGATACCGTTATCTTTTCGTTGGAAACTTTCGCAAGAATGGAGAATAAATGCAAAAAGCTGTATTGGTGATAAACCGTAACAAACCTCAGTCTAAGAAAAATCTAAAAGCGGCAGAAAAACTACTGAAAAGAAAGGGATTCAAAATTTCAACCCGCCCTGATTTTGTGATTGCCTTAGGTGGGGATGGAACACTGCTTTCAGCAGTATCCAACTTCGCAACAAAAGGCTTACCGATTTTAGGCGTAAATTTAGGGGGGCTGGGCTTTCTAACAGATGTAAAGTTTTCGCAGTTTCAGAAAATCCTTGAAGATATTAAGAAAAATCGTTTTCGCATTGAAAAGAGAATGCTTGTCAGTGCCCGATTAAAATCAAGAACATTCTACGCGCTCAATGACATTACCGTATGCACAAATGTTCCTGGCAGGGTTGTAGAATTTTCTGCCAAGGTCAATGGTGAATACATTTGTAGATTTGTTGCGGATGGAATTATTGTTGCTACCCCAACTGGTTCAACCGCCTATTCACTTGCGACAGGTGGACCAATATTGCTTCCCTGTAGTGAGGCAATTATTCTAACACCAATATCGCCCCACTCACTTTCTGTGAGACCGGTTGTTCTACCTCCTGATTCTGTTATTGAAATTCAGGTGGGTAAGAAAGGTAGCGCCATACTTGTTGCTGATGGACAGCGTAGTAAAATTTTAGAACCCGATGAAAATATTCTTTTCAGAAAAGCATCTTTTCATGTAAAACTCATCAAGCCTCTCAATGCAACCTTTTTCAAAACCCTGAAAGAAAAGTTAAAATTAGGGGGCAGAGAACATGCTTAAATTCTTAAGGGTAAAGAATTTTGCCCTTATGGAAGAGCTTGTCTTGAATTTTGAAAAAGGATTGACTGTTATTACCGGTGAGACCGGGGCAGGTAAATCAATGATTGTAGATGCGATTGCAGCCCTGTGCGGAGAAAGAATTGAAGATATCTCAATAAGAACCGGGAAAGATTATGCTGAAATTACCGGAATCCTTGAATCCACTGCAGATTCCACCGCGCTCCTGAAAAAATACAATATCGAAACAAATGAAGAAATCATAATCAGACGTAGAATTGAAAAAGGTAAAAGACAGTTTGCTTATATAAATGACCAGCTCGTAAGTCTATTGCGCCTGAAAGAAATTACCCAGGGTCTGGTTGATCTTGTTGGACAGCATGAGAATCAATCGCTCTTCAGTGTCTCAAACCATTTGAAACTTCTGGATCACTATGCACGCATAGAAAATTTGCTCAGCGAATATCAAAGAATTTTCTACGAATACAACAAATTTTGTGCAGAACTGAATGAACTTGAGAAACTACGAAAAGATAAGGAACAGAAACTGGAAAACCTTAGATTTGAAATCAATGAAATTGAAAAGGCAAATCTGAAGATAAATGAGGAGGCGAGTTTGGCAGAAGAGAAAAATCTTCTGCAGACCGGTGAAAAGCGGGCGAATCTGATTGACGAAATATTACCCCGGCTTTACGAAGCAGAATCTTCAATCTATGAAAATCTTGCGGTAGTCCAGCGTTTGACAGAAGAATTGAGTAAACTGGATAGCCGATCCGAAATCAAGAATCTAAAATCAATAATTGAAACCAGTATCAGTAATATTGAAGAGGTATACCGTCAACTAATTGATTATCGCGAACACATTGACTTCTCACGCGAACGATTTGAAGAAGTAATGGAGCGAATGGACTTGATTTACACGTTGAAAAAGAAATACCGGAAGGATATTCCCGGTATTCTTGAATACTTTGACCATGCACGTAATGAAATTGAAAAATTGGAAAAAACTGACTATGAGATTGAAAAACTTCAGAGTGAATTGCAGGTGCTCACAAAACAGTTGAATAACCTCGCACAGGAATTATCAAAAAAGAGAAAATCAACTGCCCGAATGATGGAAAAAGAAATCATTAAAATACTTAACCGATTAGGAATGGAGAAAGCGCAATTTCAGATACTATTTACCGAAAAACCCCTTGATGAAACAGGTATGGATAACGTAGAATTCTATATCTCAACTAATCCGGGCGAAGAATTGAAACCATTAAACAAAGTCGGTTCAGGTGGGGAGATATCAAGAATGACATTGGGTTTAAAAACAATACTCTCTGAGGCCGACTGCATTCACACCATTATTTTTGATGAGGTTGATACAGGTATTGGCGGTAGGATTGCTGAAGCAGTGGGTGAATTGCTCTTTACACTTAGCAAAGACCACCAGGTTATCTGTATTACTCACCTACCTCAAATAACAATGTTTGCGGATAATCACATTCTGGTCAAGAAAGAAATAAAGAAAGATACAACTCAGGTAAATGTATTAAAACTTGATGACACTATGCGCAAAATGGAGATCGCTCGTATGCTCGGTGGAAAAGAGATTACAAAGAAGACCCTTGAACATGCTGAAGAGATACTGCATAAACGGAGAAAGAATGGATAAAAAATTTACTATCTCCAATATCATCACCATAATCCGCTTTTTGCTTCTCCCCGCAATAATATTTTTTCTCGTAAAGAAAGAACGGCTCACCGCATTTATTATTATGCTTGTTGCACTTTTTTCTGATGTTATTGACGGATACATTGCACGAAAATTTCATCAAGAAACTGAATTTGGTAAACTACTTGACCCGCTATGTGATAAGATCTCCCTTGCGGTAATACTGATTACGCTCCTATTGATAAATTCTATTCCAATCTGGGCGGTGATCATAATCGGCCTGCGAGATATCTTGATTCTTGTAGGTAGTTACATCGTTTTCAAGAAAAAAAGCATGG
>JBDRWH010000002.1:0-32536 GCA_039802325.1 Caldifarciminota bacterium | reverse complement strand
CCGGATTACAAAATCTAAGGTGTGCCGATCATAGACTGGATCTGTTTCATTGTAAAAATTCTTTCTACCCTGATAATTTATTTCAAAAATATGATTTTTCTTAACACTCAATTCCCAGCGTGTACCAATTATCTTGTTCAAATAAAGCGTCTGAAGATTAGCAGTATCAAGAATTGCTTCAACCGTGCGGTCAGATGTATACCAAATGTGATACCCGATGGTATCCTTTACAGAAACCACCTCAATCTGACCGATCTTACCTTTATCATTGGTCTCATAGACAATATATTCACTATCAGGCAATATCGGTTCACTGTAGATTACGCCAAAACTACACAGCAAAAGAATACCGAAAAATCTGAATGAAATTCTCTTGATACCTAACATATTAAAAAATCAAACAGGTATTTTCTTGTCAAAATTGCGGTCCAATAACTACTATACTTTCTTATTAGCCAGATTGTCCACAATCTCAAGCAATTGGATTATATCATTAATTTCATAATCCGCACCCGAATTCTTCGTACCAAAAGTATCACCATACCGGGCAAAGACCGTCTTCATGCCAAGGGTTTTTGCTCCCACAATATCCCTTTCAGCCCAATCCCCAACCATCATTGTCTCATCTGGTTGCATCTTCAGTCTTTCAAGGGTAATCTTGAAAGGTGCAGAATCAGGTTTACGCTTGTATGTATCCTCAAAAGTCACAACTACATCAAAAAGGTGATGTAAGTTCAATTGACACAATCGCAACCAGGCCTGCAATTTAGGTGCATCAGTCACAACCGCAAGTTTCATACCTCTTTTTATCAGTTCAATAAGAGTGATATAAACATGAGGATAAAGCACCAGGGTTGCCTCTCGTGCCCGACGATAACCAACAATTCCTGCTGCGTGTATTCGTGAATCAATGTAGCCAAATTCACGCATGAGGAATTTATCAAAGACCGTCTGATCTTCAATTCCAACTTCTCCATAAATCTCAAAGATCTTCTGTTTAGCAATATTTTTGTCCATTTTCAAACCCGCATCAATCATTGCGCTGATCGCAGAATCAACTGCTGATTCCTTCATTGCCATAAAATCAACCAGGGTATTATCAAGGTCAAAGATTATTCCTTTTATCATAGGTTTGCTCGTAATATCTTCGCTGATTTTTCCGGTCCATACCTGTTGATATAAAAACCTGTGCCCAATTCAAAACCAGTGGTTCGATAAGTACGTGGGATGATTTCAATATGCCAGTGAAAATCCTGTTCAATTGTCTTCCAGTAATCAGGTCGCGGCAGGAGATTAGGACTATCCGTAAGTACCATATTATATGGTGGATCACCAAGCCCGGCACGAATTGCCGAGCCGACCTTTTTCAGCACATAGGCAAGGTCATTTAATTCGGGTTTTTTTATAAGTTTGTAAGAAAATGCGTGGTACTTGGGTATGATCATGACTTCTCCTGGAAATCTTGATGCGTAAGGAGCAAAGGAGACAAAATATTCGGTCTGAAAAATGAGCCTTTCACCCATTTCAATCTCCTGCTGGATAATATCACAGAAAAGACAACGCTCCTTGTATCGGTAGTATTCGTATGCACCATTGAGTTTCTGTTTTACCCGATTTGGTGTTGCCGGTAAGGCAATTAAATCAGAATGTAAATGACTGATTGTAGAAGACCCGGCAAGTCGTCCATAATTTTTGAATATTAATACATACCTGATTCTTTTATCTTTGTGCAAATCCTCAATCCGAAACCTGTATGTATCAAGAACAAGGGCAATCTGATCCTGCGCAAGGTCAGCCAGATTTGTTATATGCTGGGGTGATTCAATAATCACTTCATTGGCACCTGTACCAGTAACCATATCATATACCCCTACCCCAAATTTTTCTAATTCGCCTTCAACCCTGAGAATCGGATGGATATTGGGGACCACCCTGACCTTCCATCCAGGGCTGTTGGGTTGAGACCCATCTCTGATTGCATAGATTTCCTTTGGTGTCTTGAATTCATTGCCCTCACAGAATGGACAAGGGCTATTCGCAGTAGGGATTTCAGCAGAAACCATTGGTATCTCTTCATTATCAGTATCAATGATTACCCAGGTATCGGTCACAATGTCCCTTCTTACTTCCGACATATATCCTCCACAGATAATTCAAAACCCTGGTAATTATAATTAAATTGTGGACTGCTGTGCAATTTAATATGACTATTCAACCGTGACACTCTTTGCGAGATTTCGCGGGCGGTCAACATCAAGACCCTTAAATGTTGCAATAAAATATGCGAGCAGTTGCAAAGGAACTACCGCAAGAATTGGCGAAATAAACTCAGTGCATTCAGGAATTTCAATTACATACTTACTGATCGAACTCGTTGCCTTATCATTTTCTGTTGTCACACTTATAACCTGACCTTTGCGTGCTACAACTTCCTGTATATTGTTCAACATTTTATCATATACACTTGATTTTGGGTTGATACATACTACGGGCATGTGTTCATCAATTAAAGCAATTGGTCCGTGCTTCATTTCACCCGCTGCATAACCAGTAGCATGAATATAAGAAATCTCCTTCAATTTCAACGCACCTTCAAGTGCTGTAGGATAGTTTATACCTCTACCCAAAAATAAAAAATCCCTCGAATTGTAGAATTGCAGGGCAATTTTTCTGATTTCATCCTGTTTGCTCAGTATTTTCTCTATCTGGCCGGGTACCTTTTTTATTTCATTAATGTGATATAGCAGTTCATCTTCACGGACAAATCCCCTGAGCATTCCAAGATAAAGGCTGAATAAATATAGATTCAAAATTTCTGCGGTGTATGCCTTGGTAGAAGCAACACCAATTTCAGGTCCCGCCATAATGGAAATTGCACTATCGGATTCTTTATAGATACTTGAATGCTGAACATTTACAAGAGAAAGGACTCTTAAAAATCTTGCTTTTGCTTCCCTCAAGCCGGCAATCGTATCTGCAGTCTCTCCAGATTGGCTGATCGCCATAACCATTGTATCGCCATCAAGAACCATATCCCGATATCGGAATTCACTGGAGATATCAACCTCAGTGCTGACTCGGGCAAACCTTTCAATCAGATACTTCCCAACAACCCCTGCATGCCAGGAGGTTCCGCATGCCTGAATATATATCCGAGAGATCTTTAAAAAATCTTTATCGGTAAAGTGTATTTCTGGACCAAGAATAATACGATTATTAACAATGCGTTCCTGAATAATCTGAGAAAAAATACGGGGCTGTTCATATATTTCTTTGAGCATGAAGTGAGGAAAGTTGTCTTTTTCAATATCTTTTACCTTTATTGTGACCTTTCTGGGTTGAATCAAGATTTCATCGCCCTTAAAATTCTTGATTGAATAGTTCCTCGGTGATATCACTGCAACTGTATCATTAGGCATATCAATTATCCTGTCAAATATCGCAACAACACCAGAAACATCGCTTGCCAGGGCTGCTTCATTATCATTGATACTCAGAACCAGAGGCGCATCATGCCTTGCACACACAATATGTTCTGAATCCTTTGTATAGATCACGGCAAAAGCGAAATTGCCTTTAAGTCTGGCAACCGTCTCAAGCACTGCATCAAACAAGTTTGTTTTTAGATTTTCTTCAATGAGATGAACAATCACTTCAGAATCTGTATAAGAACGGAATAAATGCCCCCTCGCCTCCAATTCGTCTTTTAGTAAATGATAATTTTCTATGATTCCATTGACTACAAGTGCAATCTCTTCGTTACAATCAATAAGGGGATGGGTATTTTCTTCATGAGGACCACCGTGTGTTGCCCAGCGTGTGTGACCGATGCCAATACTACCACTTACCGGTGCTCTTTTCAATAACTCCTGTAATTCACTCAACTTACCAGGAATTTTCCGAATCAACAACTCTTCGTTATTAATAACAGCGATACCGCTTGAATCATAACCCCGATATTCAAGTCGCCACAAACCACCCAACAGCACACTCGCAATATCTCGCGGTCCTATATAACCTACAATTCCACACATTGTATTCAATTATATAGAAAACTACAGGAATGTCAATATTCGCATGTTCAAGAAAATGAAAAAATTATTCAGTTCATTGAATTGCAATAGACTTCAACATCTTGCTGAACTCCTGCCCTGACACCTGAACCATTTTAATAGCACTCAAAAATTCTAAAAAGCCCCTGATGTCTAAATTCAAAAGATGGTCTTCTATCTGTAATGTTGAAGGTAGATCATAGAAAAAGGCACCACTGCCCAGGGCGTCTTCAAACCTTGCAATATTATTAGCAATAACCTTTTTTATAGAAACCAGATCCGGAGCAGGAAACCTATCATCGGACATCTGAAAATTCTGCAAGGTAAGTATTTTCCCTTCAATATCAACTGCATCAATACCTTGTTCAAACAATGCCTCAGCCACAATAAATCCATAAAGCGAACCAAAAAGATGAAATATATGTGTATTTTTGCCATCATAAAAAAATGGAAATTCTGCAGGCTGTAGTTCTGTAAAAAACCTATTCTTTAGTACTGCAGAAAGGAGATAGTTGTAATTACCCGCACCCTTTCCTTCAAAAATCTTTGAAAATTCCGGTCCCTCACCGATGAAGCGCGCAGATACTTTTTTCTCTTTTTCAATAACCTGGACCTTCTCCCAGCACTTACCACCGAGAATAAATTTTTCAAGCAGGTAGAAGATTCTGCCAATCATTATTCCCGTGCTGATATCATATACATCATATTCCCCAAAAGATTTTTCGGCAATATTAGAATGGATCTTACCATAAGATATTTTGGTTTCAAGTCTATCACTCAGATGATAAATGCCCGGTCTTTGTTCCTTGATTGTCCCATCGTTGAACAATTTCTTGAAAACATCTTTGACAATTTCCTCAGAATAAATATCCCCAAATATCTGATAAAGACCATTCAGGGTTGTTCCAATCCTCCGTCTCTGGTAAAGATAGGAATAAATCTGCTGTGGAATTATTGATAATAGAGGTTGATATCTTTTTTCATATAACTCACCTTTTCGTGCGCAATCAAAAAATGTATCAAAAAGATTTTTTTCCCAGTTGTTTGAATAAACACCGATTGCAAAAAGTTTATCAGTTCTACGATTACCACGACCACTCCGCTGTAGCAACGAAGAAATATTATATGGAGGTCGGTAAAGGACAATAGCATCAACATCCCCAATATCAATACCAAGTTCCAGAGTTGAAGTTGCTAAAAGCATCGCCCGTTCTGACTGATTCATAATTCTTTCCACCTCTTCCCTTCTTAACCGGGGCAAACTTGCATGATGGACAAATACCTTATCTTCAAATGGAGGTCTATTGAACTTCTGGGAAAAACTCTCGGCAAAACTTCGGGCATTAAAAAATGCGAGAATCTTTTTGAGGTGGTAGACCTGGGCAATGCTGAATATTGCATTTGTGAACTCATTCGTCGGTATCAAAACATATTCAATCTCCCTGGGTGACTTTAACAAACAAACCCTGGGGTTGTCAAAATACCTTTCACCTATCTTCAGATCATCAATTGTTGCTGAAAGCGCACAGTACTGGATTCTAATATCTTTTTTCTGAAGTATTCTTCTCAAACGAATTAGCAGGACCCTCAATTGATCACCCCTTGGTGTGTTATCAAGAAGATGGATTTCATCGAGAATTATCGCAAACAGATGCAAGAAAATCGTGGGCTGCCTGGTCAACATTGAATCAAAGGATTCAGGCGTGGTTAACAAAACATTCGGGAGTCTATCTTTATCAATAACTGGATGATCACCGGTTTTTCTACCCAATGTCAAACCTAACGTACCGATTGGCTCTTCAAGTCGCCGAAACAAATCATTCACCAATGCCCGGGTTGGCGTAATATACAAAACCTTCAGCCCTCTGGTATCTTCCTTGAGCAAATTCTCAAGGACCGGTGCAATCACCGCCTCAGTCTTGCCTGTTGCCGCCGGCGAGATGACAACAACATTTTCTCTGTTTAGTATATGAGGAATTGCCAATTCTTGAACTGGTGTGAAACTTCCGAATCGGCTAAAGAACCCAACCCAGGTCCGCTTGAGCAGATCTTTGATCTGTTGAGGTTCCATTAGTTGCCTGATATTTGCATAGAATATGTCATTTGATCAAGGTTATTTTCGCAAAGGACTTACATCCATCAATTTTTACAAAATATATTCCATTAGGCAATTCAGAAATTTCAAATTTTTGAATTCTATTGCTAATTCTCATTTTCTTTACCGTCCTGCCCGCAGGGTTATAAATTAATAACTCTCCAGTATTTTTTTCTGAACAGACCGTGAACCAGCCATTCGTTATTCCCGGCAGGATATTATAAACTGATAAGTCATTCTGAAATATCTCTTCTGCTGCAACAAGTGGTCCAAAGTATATTGTTCCTGAAAAACCATTCTCGCCATTGCCATAACCACCAATACCGCCTGTTCCACCTGATACTGACAAGATTAAATTGCCTGTATCAATAACTGCATAGAAGACCTTGATTCTACCCCCGCCTGCACCACCACCTCCCCCACCTGCGGCATCACCTCCAGCGCCGGCCTTTGCCTGCATTGCAGAGTATTTGATCCTCACGGTATCTGCCTGTATCTTTATACCACCTCCAGACCCACCACCACCTGCCTCATAACTTCCATCATAACCACGCATTCCATTGCAAAAAATGGATGATGTATCAATAGTCACTTTTTGTGCCTTCAAATAAATCATTGCTCCACCATTACCACCAAAACCATCAACCGAACCAAGCCGGCCTGCTCCACCACCTGAACCCATATTAATTACAGTATCACTGATATTCCCATAAGGAACCCCACCCGCACCAGGGCTTACATCACCACCTTCACCTCCAGCACCACCATAGGCACCACCACCTCCTCCACCACTGACCCCTGCGTGTCCATATCCTGACCCATAACCGTCAGGATGCGTATTTGTGCCACCAAGATAACCTTTACCTGAACCGTCAATTGTGGAATTATGGATATAGATAAGAGGTGCATGCAGAATTACCTTTCCAGTTGAATCAATTCCATTCCATAAACGAATCTTTAATAGCGCATTATTCATAAGATGAACCTTGGCATTGTACTGATGATAACCACACATAACAAGACTATCATTGATAATCAGCAGACTATCACTATCTTCATAGACATAACCCAGGAGAAAAACCATGCATAATAGGTCTATCATTCTTCCTCCTGTATGATTATACCAAATCTGCCCTTAATGTCAATTGTCCCTCGAGAACAGGTAATGTCGTTGACAAAATGGATTAATTAGGTATAATTATCTATGCTCAAGCAATTATGTGAAATAGAGGGTGTGAGTGGTGACGAAGATAGAATTCGCTCATTTATAAAAGAGAATATATACAACCATGTTGACGAAATAACAGAAGATGCGTATGGCAACCTTATCGTCCGCAAAGGAAAACCGAAGAAAACAAAGATTATGCTTGCCGCACATATGGATGAAGTCGGTATGATGATCACAGGGATTGAAAGAAGTGGCCTTTTAAAGTTTAAAACAATTGGACTCCGTGCCCACACCATACTTGCCAAGAGAATTATCATTGGTGAAAAAAGAATACCGGGTGTAATCGGGCACAAACCAATCCATTTGAGCCAATCAGCAGAAAGAAATATTGTTCCCGAAGTTAAAGAACTATTTATTGACATTGGTGCAAGTTCTAAAGAAGAAGTAGAGAAACTGATTCAGATTGGCGATCTTGCAACTTTTGATACAAAATTCCGTAAAGAAGGTAATTTGATATTTGGCAAGGCATTTGACAATCGTGTCGGTTGCTATATTCTCATGGAAATAATAAAAAACACAGATCTCAGCGCCTTTTATGCATTTACCGTCCAGGAAGAACTCGGACTGAGAGGTGCCCGCATTGTAGCATTTCGCATTAATCCTGATATCGCCATCGCAGTTGATACAACTGGTTCAAATGAATTTCCTGAAAAGAAAGATGTGCCGGCTTATCCAGTCCTGGGTAAGGGTCCAGTATTAACCATTGCAGATGCTACAGTTTTCTGTAACAGGAATTTATTAAGAATATTTGAAAGAACCGCACAGAAAAATAATATTAAGTATCAGTATAAACAACCAATGATTGGAGGTACTGATGCTGGTGTGATTCATTTAACACGCGAAGGAATACCATCAGCGGTATTGTCTGCACCTGCCCGTTATATTCACTCACCTCTGTCAATTGCCTCAGTAAATGATATTAAAAACAGTATAAAACTACTCAGTTTGACCGTTGAACAGATTCTAAAAGGAGCAAAATGGAACTAATCAAAAACCTTACTGAAATTTATGGTCCTTCAGGCCGTGAAGAAAAAATCCGTATGTTAATAAGATCGGAAATAAAGAAATTCTGCAAGGACATTATAACTGATGCCCTGGGTAATCTAATCGCCCACCTACCACCCAAAAGTGGGAAGAAAGCAAAGAAAATAATGTTCTGCGCACATATGGATGAAATTGGCTTAATAGTAAAACACATTGATAAGCAGGGATTTCTGAGGTTTGCCAGTGTCGGAGGTATTTTCCCAGAGAAAATTCTTCACCATCGTGTGCTCTTTGAAAATGGTGTTACAGGTGTAATAGGAGTAGAAACAAAGTCAGAAACACCAAAACCACCTAATCTTGAAAATTTTTACATAGATATTGGTGCCCGGAACAAAGAAGAAGCACAAAGGATGGTCCAGCTCGGCGACATTGCATCTTTTTATCAGACTACCGAAATCATGAATAACAAAGTTGTATCAAAGGCGCTGGATGACCGAATTGGCTGTTATTGTCTGATTGAAACACTCAAAAGAATAAGGAAGAATTACACCGATCTTTATTTTGTTTTCTCAACGCAGGAAGAAGTAGGTTTAAGAGGTGCCCGAACAAGTGCCTACCGGATCAGCCCTGAATATGCAATCGCAGTTGATGTTACTGGAACTGGCGACACTCCAGAATCACCCCAGATGGCAGTGGGCATTGGTAAGGGTGTTGCCATAAAAATAAAGGATAGTGCTTTCATAACAAGTCCGTTAATAAAAGAAAAATTGTTAACCTATGCAAGGAACTTGAGAATTCCCCATCAACTGGAAATCCTGGAAAGAGGCACAACTGACGCCGCAATAATCCAGTTGATAAAAGAAGGGGTTGTGAGTGGAGTCTTATCAATACCAACCCGTTATATCCATTCACCAAATGAAGTTTGTGATCTAAACGATGTTAAGGCAACAATCAATCTGTTGATTGCCTGTGCTGAAAAGGGTTTTTAGCAATTAATGAAAAAAGGATATTCAATAGTATTCAGTTCCACAAATTCATCCATTTCAAAACATTTTTTCCTGTCAAAAAAGGTTTTTTTTAGTTTTGTCACTTTGTTTCTGGTTCTATTGGTCTTCCTTGTTCTGGGATTAGTAAAATATGGAACGCTTTCATATCGAATAATAGAACTGGAGATACTGCGGAAGCAAAATGCCGATATGCAAAGGGAATTCGGTAAACTGGAAACAATCAAGAAGAAATTAGAATTGGCTGAAGCAGAAAATCAGAAGATAAGAATGATGCTGGGCATTGACAAGACACCTGCTGAAGTTTCTCCATCCATAAACGAAGTAGAAAATCAATATGAAAAAGAAATGAACAACCAGGGGAAAATCGAAAATCTTCCCTATTTGCTGCCAGTGATTGGACAGATTTCAAGAAAATTCAGTGAAGAACATAAAGGTATAGATATTGCTGGACCACTTTATTCACCAGTAATATCCGCAGCGAGTGGCACAGTAACAGCCCTTGGCTGGGATTCACTCTATGGAAATTATGTTATTATTGAACACAGTTTCAATTATAAGACTTTCTATGGGCATTTGGATTCAATCATTGTGAAACGCGGAGATGCAGTTACAGGCGGTAAGATCATTGGTACGCTTGGTTCAACAGGCCAATCAACTTCACCCCATCTGCATTACGAAGTCATCTTCCAGGGAAAACCTGTTGACCCAATGGTCTATTTACCTACAAAAACGGAAATCAAAGGAGGTTTATGAAAGTATTGATTACAGGCATTTCTGGATTTGCCGGAAGCCATCTCGCTGATTACCTCTTGTCACTTAATGATATTGAAGTATTCGGAACAATCAAATGGCGTTCAAGACTTGATAACATTGAGCACATCCTTGATAAAATCAAATTTTATGAATGTGACATCAGAGATGCATCAGCAATAAAATATGTTCTCAGTGAGGTCAGACCCGATTTCATATTCCATCTTGCTGCCCAGAGTTATGTTCCTTTTTCCTGGCGTGCCCCTTCCGAAACTCTGACAACAAATATTCTCGGCGAGTTGAACCTATTTGAAGCAGTTCGGGAATTAAAGTTCGAAACAAAAATTCACATTGCAGGGTCAAGTGAAGAATATGGACTTGTATTTCCTGAAGAAATACCAATAAAAGAAACAAACCCCTTGAGGCCGTTAAGCCCTTATGCAGTAAGCAAGGTCACCCAGGATCTCCTTGGTTATCAATACTACAAAAGTTACGGTCTGAAAATCATTAGAACAAGGGCATTTAACCACACTGGTCCAAGGCGCGGTGAGGTCTTTGTCACTTCAAACTTTGCCCGACAGATTGTTGAAATTGAGAAGGAAAAAAGAAAACCGGTGATATATGTGGGCAATCTTGAGGCGGTGAGGGATTTTCTTGATGTACGCGATGTTACTCGAGCATATTATCTTGCCTTACAAAAAGGCACTCCCGGAGAAGTCTACAATATCGCCTCAGGCAAAGGGGTGAAAATAAGAGATTTGTTGAACCTAATGATCAATATGACCAATTGCAATCTCAAGGTCATTCAGGACCCGTGTCGTATGAGACCATCTGATGTTGAGTTGCTTGTTGGGTCAAACGAGAAATTCAAGTCCGCAACTGGCTGGCAACCAGAGATCCCTTTTGAGAAAACAATTAAAGATCTTCTTGATTACTGGCGATCAAAAATTTTATGAAACGCATTTTGATTACTGGTGCTGAAGGCTTTGTTGGTTCACACCTCATAAAAATTCTTAAGGAATCCCTTGATATGATTATTCCCACCTGTTTTCCCCTGCTGAAACCCAAGCGCGGAAAATTTATCAGTATGGATATTATGAACATTGAAATGGTACGGGAAATTTTAAAATCCCATAATCCTGATGTTATATTTCATCTTGCTGCTGTCAGTTCAGTTGCCAAGTCATTCCTTGATCGTCCCTTGACCTACAATACAAATATTACGGGCACGATAAATCTTCTTGAAGTGGCACAATCCCTAAGTAAGAAGATAAAATTTATCTTTGTTTCTACTTGTGAAGTTTACGGAGGCGGTGATCATCTAAAAGAAGATGCGGAAATCGTTCTTAAAAATCCTTATGCAGTGAGCAAGTATGCATGTGAACTCATTTGCAAAGAATATAGCAATTCAGGCATGGAAATTGTAATTCTGCGGCCATTTAATCATACTGGACCTGGGCAATCAGATGATTTTGTTCTTCCTTCAATTGCCCGACAGGTGGCTGAAATTGAACGAGGTAAGAAGATACCGCTGATTGAAGTAGGTAATATGGAAATAAGAAGAGAATTTATGAATGTTATAGATGTGGCAATGGCTTACAAACTTGCCATTGATAAATGCCTTGATAAAGAGGTCTATAATATATCTTCGGGTAAAAGCCACACCCTTGCTGATGCCATTGAACTCCTCAAGAGAATGACGAAGGTAAATTTCGATATCAAAGTTGATCCATCGCGTCTTCGTAAGGCTGACATTGCTGTGCTTGTAGGTGATGGCGCAAAGTTTTCAAAATTGACTGGCTGGGTGCCGAAAATCCCATTTGAAAAAACAATAGAGGATTTGTTGAATTACTGGCGTGCCAAAATCCAGAATTCACAAAAGCACGAACATTGAAAAAACAACATATTAAATAGCAGAATGCAAATCCCTGATTGAAATTATGAATATTTTAGTAATCAACTGGCAGGATTGGCAAAATCCCTACGCAGGCGGTGCTGAGGTATATCTTTATGAAATCTTTGTACGCTTGGTCAAAAAGGGACATAAAATCATGCTGCTTTGCAGCAAAGGGTCAGGACAGAGCCGACACGAGATACTTGATGGTATTGAAATCTTTCGCATTGGAAAAAGATTCAACTTCAATTTTTATGTCCCATTTGCACTTAGGTCAATACTGCGAAACAGAAAAGTTGATGTTATCATTGATGACCAGAACAAGATTCCATTCTATTCTCCACTTTATTCAAGAAAAAAGAATTTTATAATGATTATGCATTTGTTTGGAAAGACAATCTATAGAGAAACCAATTTTGCTTTTGCCACCTATGTTTTCGGAGCGGAAAAGTTTATCCCCCAAATGTATCCTCAATCCCATTTTATTGCTATTTCTCAAAGCACGGCTGAAGATCTAAGAAACATGGGTGTGAAAAAGAAAATATCTGTTGTTTATTGTGGAATCCCCCAAGTTGCCAATGATCTTCAAGTTGTGCGCCAGAAAAATCTTGTTGCTTATGTCGGGCGCGTAAAGAAATACAAGTCTATTGATCATTTGATTTATGCCATAGATAAACTAAGAAAAGAAATATCTGTTGAACTGGTAGTTGTGGGTGATGGGGATGCGCGGCAGGAATTGGAATTACTCTGCAAGGAATTGGATTTGCCGGTAGATTTTAGAGGATTTGTAAGTGAAGGAGAGAAATATATAGCATATCACCGTGCAAGGGTCGTTGTCCAGCCGTCGATAAAAGAAGGGTGGGGATTAACTGCAGTTGAAGCCCAGGCTTGCGGCACACCGGTTATTTGTGCCGATTCACCCGGGTTAAGAGAGACTATTATTAACGGAAAAACCGGCTATTTATATGAATATGGAAATGTCGATCAATTGTGTAACAGAATGAAGGATTTGCTTAGCGATGATAAGAAGTGGTTTAATTTCTCTAATGCTGCTCGAGAGTGGACAAAAAAATTCTCCTGGGACAATTCCGCAGAAATGATGGAAGAAATTCTTCTGAATGAGATTGGTACTGTATGAACCTTGCAATATTTCTAATCTCTATGATTTTGAATGAACCCTGCCTGGTTCTTTTCTCAATTTCTGATGGTCTAAATGATTTTTCTGTTGCTGTCCAGAACTATGAAAAAGGTAATTTTCGGACTGCCCAGATTCTCCTTGAGAATTATGTTAATGAAAATCCTAATGACACATTGATTCCCGAAGCCATTTTTTATCTGTTAAAAATCTATGATCAGAAGAATGATTTTACAAAATTTTTTGCCACGGCAAATCGTGGCTTAGAATCTCTCAGATACGACAAGAAAAGAAAAGATATTTTCAATCTTCTTCTGCAAAAACTTGTTAACACCAATTCTTTTTATCTCGCCTTTGAATATCTCAAAAGATATGATTATTTACATGTTGATAGCGCGCTCGTTGATCGCATAATTTTGAATCTTGGAGCCCAGGGCTCTTGCCTTGACGAATTGCTACAATTCTATCCTGAAAACGAGTCGTTGAAAATACTAAAAGCCCTTTCCCTTAAAGATTTGAGAGAAGGAAACAAAATATTCAAAACGATTAGAGGCCTCAAAGGCAAATTGTATCTAATTAAGAATTACCTTGCCTTAGAAGACACTCTTAGTGCCTTTAATGAATACACAACAGTGAAAGTTGAAGAAATCCCTGCAGATATGCTCTACCAATGGGCAAAGATATCCATTGTTTTCAACCCGAATGACTTGCCCCTCATAATATCTCGTATGGCACCATACCCCGAGCTTGAAGAAAAGACAAAAATCTTGAAGATTTTCGTCAACAAAGAATTACCCGATGACATAAGTATTCAGAGTAAAGAAGATATAGATGTAATACAGATATTTTTTAGAATCCGCCACATTGACCCAGACCGGTTAGTTCTACCTGACAGTATTGATATATATTCAATTCTTGCCGATACTGCGAAGATTGAAGATAATCTCGCAGTCTTAAGAAACAATTTGGGCAAGAACTTTTATCTGGATTCAATATACTGCACGTTATTATTGGAAAAACAAAGATATTTTGAAGCCTATGATGTTATTGAAATCTATCTTGAGTATCCTGAAACAAAAAACTATGCCCGGATGGTCAGGGCACTAAAATATTTTCAAGAAAAGAACTACAAGATGGCGCTCAATGATTTTAGGTTCATCTCAATCAAAGACCAACTTACAAAATTTGCATATGCTGAATGTCTGGAACATACAAATTATGACCCATCAATGATATATAAAGAATTGATAGATAGCTGCACCGACTCATTGTTCCGCAGAAAAATCTTGAGCAACTATATCAATTACAAATTCTACAACAGCGATTACCCGGCAATAGCAAAATTGGATTTAAAAGACTTGAATAACGACTTGAGCCTAGTTAGAATCTATCTTTTGAGCCTTGTTCACATCGGCAAGAGAGAATATGCCAAACAACAATATAGAAAAATGCTGGGTCAAATTGACCTTGATTTTTGCCTTGCAGAAATAGAGCATTTTATTCAAAACAAAGACTGGAATAAGGCCGGTTCTATCCTGGATTCACTGCTAAATATCCCGATGTATAGAAAAAATGAAGACCTGAATTACAATGCCTGCTTAATTCCTTTTCGCAGCAGCAATTACACCCTTGCTGAAACTCGCTTTGCAGATTTCAAGAAGAAATTCAAGAACAGCAAATATTATTATCAGTCATTATTCAAATTGGGTACACTAAAATATCTGAAGCAAGAATTCGATTCTGCTGCGCATTATTATGGCCTTGCATCAAATGATAGTCTATTGCGCATAGAGGCTACTCAGAACCAACTGATCGCCTGCAAAAAAGCCGAAAAATGGCAGGATGTAGTAGAGGTCGGAAAAAGGCTTATTGATATCGGTCCTGATTCAATTAAAGCAGATGCCTATTTTGAAATAGGTTATGCTTTTCTAAGACGCGGCATGATCGACAACGCTGTTCAGCATTTAATATTAGCTACGAAATTGAAATCTCTTGTTGATTATAACTACTGGCTCGCTGAAGCATACCTTGCAAAAGGTGATTTTGCAAGGGCACTGTATCAATATGAAAACATTGTCAATAACTTCAAGAAGGATGAGATGTGGTATCCTACGGCCTTTTTCAAAATTGGGCTAAGTCTTGAAATGCTGGGTGAATCTCAAGAAGCAAAAAAAATATACACCACCCTCATCAAAGAGCGTGGCGCAACTGATGTCTGGGGTGGCGAAGCCCAAAAAAGACTGGAGTTGCTAAAATGAAACACTCCCACATTCGTCTTGCTAATTTATCATACTGCTTACTACTTACTGCTTACTACTTACTCATTTCCGGTTGCTGTGGTTACTCTACTCGCTCTTTACTTCCTGGTTATATCAAAAAGGTACACGTAAAGATATTTGAGAATCAAACTTACAAAGCCGGTCTCAATGAAATAGCAACCGAAGCCACAATTGAAGCATTCCGCAACAACTCAAGTCTTAAGATTGTCAGTGAAGACCAGGCAGACATTGTGGTAAATGGTAAGATCACCGGTTTTTCTAAAGAGCCATACGTGTATACCGGCGCCCTGAATGTGACCCAATACAAGATTTCAGTAAAATTCTCAGTAACCTGTCTGGACAGGATAAAAAATACAATCTTCTGGCAAGGTGATGTTTCAGACTGGTCAATCTATACCACTGATGAAGATGCGAGCATCAAAGAAGCAATCAAAAGAACCGCCGAAAGACTCGTGACCACAATTTTGACAAACTGGTAGGTATCAGCTTGACACGATTATGTTAATATTTATAATTATCTGAAATGGAACCGGAAATTTCAATTGTCATAGTCAACTACAATGTCAAGCATTTTGTAGAACAGTGTCTAATGGCAATTGAGCGTGCCAGACACAATCTTGCCCTTGAAATCATCGTCGTTGACAACGCCTCAGTTGATGGTAGTCAGGCAATGATTAAGAGAAAATTTCCTCATGTCTTGCTTCTTGAGAATCACAAAAATCTTGGCTTTGCCAAAGCAAATAACCAGGCATTGAAGATCGCTCGAGGTAAGTATGTATTAATTCTAAATCCCGATACCTTGATTCAGGAAGATACACTCATAATCTTAAAGGAATTTCTCGATAAAAATCAAGATGTTAGCGCGGTCGGATGTAAGTTGATCAACCCCGATGGTTCTTTCCAGATTGCAAGCAGACGCAGTATTCCCACACCCTGGGTCGCATTCACCAAAATTATCGGGTTAAGCAGGATTTTCCCGAAAAGCAGGATCTTTGCACGATACAACCTTACTTATATCTCGCCTGATATTGAATCTGAGGTTGAAGTCCTTTCTGGCTCATTGATGATGCTCCGAAAACAAGTACTCACAAAAGTTGGTTATTTTGATGAAGATTATTTTCTATATGGAGAAGACATTGATTTGTGTTATAAAATAAAGAAAGCCGGTGGTAAAATCTACTATACCCCGAGGACAAAGGCAATCCACTACAAAGGAGAAAGTACAAAAAGAGGAGAATTCTCATATATTACAAACTTCTACTCATCAATGTTGATTTTCATTGATAAGCATTTTAAAGATTATTATTCAGTGCTTTTAAAATCTATTTTAATCTTCGGGATATATTCAAGGGCTTTTATTGCCTATTTTTATTCTCTGCTCAAAAGTACCATAACACCAATGTTTGATTTTGTTTTAATCATTTTCAGTATCTATGTAGCAATCAAACTTTGGCTTCCTCATTATCAATTGACAAAATTTCAGATAATCATCCCGGTGTACACATTGGTATGGTTTATCAGCATTTATCTTGCCGGTGCCTATCACCCAGAAGGCAAATACCATCTGAAGCAGTTGATTGGGGGTACTATCGTTGGATTCTTGTTGAATTCTACCTTCACATATTTTTTCAAACAATTTGCATATTCACGGGTTGTAGTATTGATCGCCTTTTTGCTTATCATTTTTGTCCTAAGCATCTGGCGTGTCACCTACCGCTGGTTTGGTCCACATTCAGTCAAACATCCACTCTCCAAATTAAGACGTACGATTATTGTTGGCGCTGGCAAGGAAGGTATGAGAATTCTGAAGAAACTCAGAGCCAGACCTGATATACCCTATGAAGTTTGTGGTTTTGTTGATTTTGACGAGAAGAACATCGGTAAGGAAATTGATGGCATTGAGGTTCTATCAACAATTGAAAGCATAAAAGATGTAATAAAAGTACAAAAACTTGACGATGTGATATTTTCAAGTGACCGTTTGAGTAATAAGCAAATTCTTGAAACAATTTCATATGCAGGCGGTACCGGTGTGAGTTTTCGTATTGTTCCCCACGAACTGGAATACATTATTGCAAAATCATCCGTTGATGAGATAGATAGCCTCCCCTTGTTAGATTTGATAAGCACCTATGATCCAATAGATCTTATGATAAAAAGGCTCTTTGATATTGTTTCTTCTCTTATCTTGATCATTATTTTTTCCCCGCTAATTCTTTTGAATTTCATTGTCGGCGCAAGGATTATCAATAAGAAAATCCTTACTGAAAAGGGCAGCGAAGAAAAAATCAGTATGTTTGAAGGCGGTATCCCATTTTTGAGAAACTTGCCATTATTCTTCTCTGTACTGAAAGGTACCCTGAGCCTGGTTGGCGCCGAAATAAACACATCTGAAAAGACCAAGTATAAACCTGCTTACAAACCAGGTCTCACTGGTTTTGTTCAAATCAAGGAACGTGAAAAGAACAAACGACTCAGTTCTCAGGAAAAGGACTATTATAATCTTTACTATTTAAGAAATCGTTCTCTAATAACCGATCTACAAATTCTGATTAAATCTCTTATTTAGCAGAAACCTACATTCTTTCATTCTTCTGGTGGTGGTTGGGGACGACGACCTCTTACTTCCCTTATCAGATCTCTTATTTCTCTTTCAAAATCTTCCTGAAATATCAGAAACTTTGCCTGCTGAAGTGGAGTGAGCAAACTTTTCAAATCCTTCATCTCTTCCATTTGTGCCACCATTCTCTTTTTCTGCAATTCCTGAAATTTATCCAAGATTTTAACTACTTCCTGTTCTTTGGCGTTTGCCTTTATTAAATCCTTCAACTCCTTAAGTATCTCAAGTCTCTGCTTGTGAAATTCCTGCTCAGTTTTTCTCATTTCTTTCAGACGAGGAAAGAACTTTGTAACTTGTTCATCAGTAAGATCAAGTGCTTCGGTCAATTTATATATCCTTACCTTTTCAATTATCTCCCTTGGATCCTTTTCATCACAAGGCTGCTGGGCAGATAACATCAACAACGGCAATGCCAAAAAGACTAATCTTTTCATATACGCCTCCTTATTTTAGATTTTTTCAAAAATTGCAAAAACTTCATAGAAATTCCTCTCCATATTTCTTGCTCATAAGCTCCAAAAGTTTTTCTTTTTGCTCCGTGGTCAGTTCCTGGAGACCTTCGTCAATATCCACAACAAAATATTCATCAAGCAGATTAAATTGATTCACAATTCCATTATCTACTATTCTTTCAAAAAACAAGGTATTCAAATATGCATCCTGCGTGAAGTAGGAAGTAGGAATTGCTATTTCAACGGATTGTTCTTTTCTGAAATTGACTAAAACAATAAATATCAGTATTCCAAGTACTGGCGCCAGGATTCCAAAAATTTTCCAGAATGGTTTCTTGACATAGACCTCTTTCCGGCGAATATCATTTTTCAGTCTTTCAAAAAATTCCTTCTCAGGAAGAGAAATTTCATCCTTATCCATTATCTCATAGATTTTCTGCATTGTTGACAATTGTTCCTGACAGGCAGAGCAATCTTTGAGATGATTTTCAAAGACTATTTTGTCTTTATCATCCATCAATTTTTCAAAATATTCAATGACCTTATCTTTGAATCTACAGTCCTTCATAGGATTATCCTGCCTATTAAAACTGAATTCATAAGTCGTCTCATATTCGCGACTTCCCTTCTCTCATTCTCATATCCAGTCTTTGAGCAGAGATCTCAGTTTTCTAATAGCCTGGAAATGATTCGCCTTTGCCGCACCTGAAGATATTCCCATTATCTCTCCAATTTCGTCAAATGTGTATCCTTCATAGTGTCTGAGAATAAAAGCCATTTTTTGCCGACCTGGTAGCTTTACCAGGGCATCATCTATCGCCTTTTTCAAAATCAAGTTCCTTTCTGAAGGATTTGATACTGAACAATCAAGCACAATTTCGCTATGCACACTTCTTTTGAACGAAATACAGGTATTGACCGCAATTCTATACACCCAGGTAAAAAATTTGCTTTTTTCATTAAATTTCTTAAGATTTCTATAAATCTTGACAAAAATATCCTGGGTAAGTTCTCGAGCATCTGCATCGTTTCTGACATATCTATAGCAAATCGAATAAACTGGCTGCTGGTATTTCTCAAATAACATATCAAATGCCTTTTCTTCACCAGCCTTGTATTTTCTGACCAAAGATAGATCAGTATCCTCATTCATTTTATTTTGACGCAAGTATTCGTCCTCTGGGTTTAATTAAATTCCCTGTTGTTCTTGCTTAATCAATAATAGAAAATAGATCAAAGTTTGACAGTTTCAACGAACAAATCGTGGTCCAATATAAAACTTAATACTCCTCCTCGGTATATGGCTCAAATTGCTCTTTCTCTGCACCACACTCAGGACAAACCCAATCTTCTGGTAAATGTTCAAAAAGCGTTCCTGGTTCAATACCATTATCTGGATCCCCGTATTCAGGATCATATATATAGCCACAAATAGTGCACTGCCATTTGCCCATTATACCCCCTTTAAAGCACTTTATTATATTTATTAATTTATGACTGTCAACACAAAAATAGCATTCAACTATCTATGTTCAGAACACACTACAGTTCCATTTTCAGGATTGTATATATAAGGATTACCGGTCATTGGACAAAATGTTTCCTGAATTTGGACACCTGGCAAATCCTCAAGTCTTTCAGGGTATTTACTGTTCTCCACATAATATAATTGGATGGCTCCTTCAATCTTTCTTATTTGTGTTTGACATCTCAAAACATTCGCCCGCACCGTTGGGGCAGCAACGGTCTGCGATTCTTTAGTGCCACGGGTATAAACAGTACCCGCTTTGTAGATCAAAATCCCAACAATGATAAGTCCAATCAGAAATCCAAGAAGCGCATAGGTTCTCATAAATTTTCCAAATCGCTGGATTATATGCGATTTATGTACAATGTCAATGCTCACAATATCCTTGCCTGTAAGTCAATTTTGTGTAGAATTAGTCATGGCTCAACATAATGGCATCATCCCGGTTTATAAACCTGTAGGGCCAGCAACATTTGATATCATAAGAATTTTTAGGAAAAAAACAAACTTCAAGGGGAAAATCGGACATGGCGGTTCACTTGATCCATTTGCTTGCGGTGTTGTGCTTTTGCTTCTGGGCAAAACGACTGAGAAATTTGAAGAGATAAGAACCTGGGCAAAAGTCTATACTGCCGGTATAAGACTGGGTGCAAAATCAACAACCGGGGATGTGACAGGAGAAATCAGCATTGATAAATCTCAGGAGTTAGTAAAGATTAGACGACCGCTTGTTGAAGATATCTTAAAGATTTTTATCGGTGAAACCGAACAGAAAGTTCCTTCTTATTCAGCCGCAAAGTATCAAGGTACGCCATTATACAAACTGGCGCGACAAGGCGTAAAAGTTGAAAAAACAAAGAAGGTGAAAATCTTCAATATTGAACTCATTGATTTAAAAATTCCAATTATTGCCATCAAAATCACCTGTGCAGGGGGCGTTTACATAAGACAACTTGCAGAGGATATTGCCCAAAAAATTGGGACCGATGGATTTTTGTTTTTTCTGGAACGCGAAAAGGTTGGTAACTTTTCTATCAAGGATTGTATCAAGATTGAAGATTTCGGAAAGATAAATATTCAATGACCGCTCTTCAAGATAACCTGTTTTTGTAATTGACGAAGCACAAAAAATATATATAATCTTTCAGAAAGGAGGTTATCTATGCCTTGTGGAAGAAAGAGAAAATTGAGAAAGATTAAACGACACAAATATAAGAAAAGAAGAAAGGCAATGCGCCATAAAAAGAAAATAAGATAAGAAATGAACAGGGGCTATCTGAGAATAATGCCCCGGCGCGAAGTTTTTATAAATTTTGTTGTTTCTCGGGAAAATTTGTTAGTGATATTGTTTTTCAGGTGAGAAATGATTTCTGCTTTATTGTTATTTGTCCTGTAAATTAAACGAAATATCTCTTTTATATCTGTAATCTCCTGATTGCTAAAACCATTGCGCAAAAGCCCTACCCTGTTGATACCATATACCGTTGCCCTATTTCCACGTGCTAAAAGATAAGGGGGTAGATCTTTATTCAAATATGATTTTGCACCAAGCATTGCATATTTACCAACCCGACAGAATTGATGAATACCAACAAGACCACCGATATAAGCAAAATCATCTATTTCAACATATCCAGCAATCTGAGCACCACTTGCAATAATAGCACTATTGCCAATCTTTACATTGTGGGCAATATGAACATATGTCATAATAAAATTGTTATTACCAATCAAGGTCCTATTATTTTTGCCGGTCGCTCTTGAAATCGTTGCATATTCCCTGATTATGTTGTTATCTCCAATTATGCACTCCGAATATTCTCCCTTGAAATGATAATCTTGCGGGTCGGTTCCTAATTGAACACCAGAATATATCCTATTATTCTTCCCGATCTTTGTTCCCCTTTTTATTATGACATGGTGTCCAATTTCTGTTCCCTCACCGATCTCTACCCCTTTTTCAATGATTGAGTAACGACCAATAATAACGGACTTATGAACTTTTGCCCCTTTACTTATTATTGACTCTTCCATGTTTCTATCTTTCTTGCTACCTATTACCTACTACTTACTCCTTACTACTTACTACCTACTACATACTACCTACTACATACCGCCTACTACTTACTGCCTTTTTATTCCAGCCAGAATTACTGCTTCACAAACGACCTCGTTATTTACCTTTGCAATTCCAGAAATCTTTACAATCGTACCCCGCTCCTGAAGCAATTCAACTTCCATAATCAGCGTATCACCGGGCTTCACAATCTTCCTGAATCTTGCCTTGTCAATACCCATAAATAAAGGAATCGCACCAGGATACTTACGCAGGAGCATAACCCCGCCGGTCTGGGCAATTGCTTCAACAATCAATACTCCAGGCATTATTGGTTCACCGGGAAAATGCCCTTGAAAGAAAAATTCCTCCTGACGGATTTTTCGCTGAGCAACGATTTGTTTGTCACTAATTTCTAAGACTTCATCCACAAATAAAAAAGGTTCACGATGGGGTAGAATTCTTTTTATTTCTCCTAAATCCATGCGATTACTCCTTTTTTCAAATAGTTCAGGTATTTACAGAATGTCTTTTTGCCCACTCTTTTAAATTGATAATTTCTGTGCGTTGACAACCACAATCACCGATCTTACAATATCCCCGGGGGAAACCATGAAAATCAGAACCACCAGTTATCAACAAGCCGTGTTTCATCGCTATCTCATAAAAATCATCTTCCTGTTTATGCGTGTGTTCAGGATGCCACACTTCAATGCCCTGGGCACCATCACTTATCAATTTATAAATCAATCCATTATCAGCGCCAATCATGCCTGGATGAGCAACAATTGGAACTCCACCGCACTCTCTTATCTTTTGTATGACTTTCTTGGGACTCGTTTCTTTCTTGGGTTCATAGTAAGGACAATGATAACCCAGATACCGAGAAAAAGCTTCGTTACGCGAGCGTACGTATCCACATTCAAGTAATGCCTCGGCAATGTGAGGACGTCCCATAGAACTATTCTGAGCAATCCTTTCTACCTGTGAAAAATCAATCCTCACACCATCCTGGGCAAGATTTTCAATTATCTTTTTTGCCCGTGTTAGTCTGTATTCCTTGAATTCCTCAAGATAATCCAGAAAATCCTGGCAATGATGGTCAATATAGTATCCAAGGATATGGATATCACGACTTCCAATATTGGCGCTCAACTCAACTGCAGGAATAACTTCAACCTTGTCTTTGCTGCTAAGAATTGCCTCCTCAATACCTGCAACTGAATCATGATCAGTAATGGCAATAACTGATACCCTGGATTTTCTCGCAATGTCAACTATTTCCTGAGGTTCAAGAACTCCGTCTGAATACAAGGTATGGATATGTAAATCTGCGTAGAAATCAGCCAATTTCTCAAATAAACACAGAAAAACCTTAAGCTAAGCCAAGATCATGGCAAACATCAACAATAACTTTTTCATCAACCATTTCCTTTTTCAAAAGAAAACCTTCAAGTAATGCGTTGTCACATATTGCATTTATCATACGGGGAATCCCTTTTGAGAATTGAAAAATACTTTTCATAGCACCACCTGTAAACAATGGACGAGAGCACCCAGCCACGCGGAGACGATGAACAACATAATTCTGAGTAGTTTCCTGGTCAAGCGCTTCAAGCACACATCTAACCGCAATTCTCTGATACAATGCTGGATCAAGTTTCAAATAGTCTTCCATTTCTGGCAACCCAAAAAGGATAAAATTCAGAAGTTTACCCCGCTCTGATTCAAGATTCAGCAGTCCTCTGATTTCTTCCATTAAATCTTTTCTCTGTAACATATTCGCCTCATCAATCAAAATTACAACCTTCTTATTCTTGCCTGTAAGATCAAGCAATCTATGGTACACTGCTGTGATTATTTCAATCTTGTTCTCTGATTCAACCGGAGTTTCCAGCATCAGGGAGATTTTCTTAAGAAACCACAGAGAGGTAATCTCAGAATGTATAATAACCAGAAGTGTTGCTTCTACACTATTGCTGATTAACTGATCAAGTAATCTCCGTGAAAGAGTTGTCTTGCCGGTGCCAATATCACCGATCAGTAACGCCAGACCTTTTTCTGTTTCCACCGCATGCGTAAGTTTTGCCAATGCCTTGGCATGCTGTGGTGAATTATAATAAAACTTCTCATCCGTTGTGAAACTGAATGGATGTTCCCTTAATTTATAAAAACTTTCATAACCCATATCTTATCACTCTTCCTTATAAATATGTTACCTTTGACTTCTTGGGCTTTGCCACTTCTTCAGGTTGTATTTTCTTTGCTTCCTTGGCAGGTGGTGGAGTGGGTGTTACTTGAGTCCGTTTTTTCAATTCCTCGGTGAGTTTATCTTTCAATTCATTTATTTTCTTCAAAAGATCAGGAACACTTTTATCAATATTTGCTGCATTGATATACGACTTAATTGCCATTTTCAAATTCTTCTGCATTTCATAGGCATTCCCCAAAAGGAAATGCAAACCAAAATACTCTCCTGCCGGGCGTTTTGGTATTGCCAGTCCTTCACTCAATACCTTTATTGCCTCGTCTATTTTGCCTTTATCAATCAAACAAGAACCAATCATCTCAAAGGACTTCAACTTGAGGTTATCATCCTTTGCAGCAATTTCAAATTCTTCAATTGCCTCCTGATGCAATCCCATTCCTTTATAAGCAACACCCAGATCATAATGAGAACGATAGTCACCTTCGCCTATAGATTCAAATACTTCCTTGCGAAACTGTGATATCAGATCATTGATATTCTGAAGACCGGATGGAACCGGTTCGCCCTCAATTTCCGTGCGCAATACCTGCCCCAAATCAATGAACTCTCTTGCTTTTGTTTCTTCCTCAATCATACTCTGGGCAATTGCGTTTTCAGGTTCCATTTCCAGAACCTTTCTCAACACTGACTGTGCCTCAGTTCTTGCTTCACGGCGATTTAGTGTCTCCGCGAGATCCAGCATAAAGTCTATCTGCAATCTCCTATCACCTTTCAGTTTGGCGATTTCAATGAGACGCTGCCGGGATTTTAGATCGAGAGGTCTCAAATCTGCTACTTTTCTGTAAAGCTCCAGTGCCTGGTCATACTTCTTTTCTTTGAATGCCATTCCTGCGGCATCACGAAAACAGCTGATTGCCTCTTCTTCTTCTCCCAAATTCAGGTAAATCTCAGCCAATTCCCGTGTCCTGACAATTTCAGAAACTTCTTCCTCAACTGGCTTTTCCTCAACAACCTCAATTTCTGGTTCTTCTTCCTTTGTTTCCACTTCATCCTTGAGCAATTCAGCTACTTCAGGGGACACAAAATCCTCTAATGAAAGTTGCTCTTTTACGGGTTCAGCCTCCTGCACCACTTCCTTCACTTCCTCCTTTATCGTGGGAATTTCAGTTTCTTTTGGTGGGACCTCAACCTTAACCTCTTCTTTTGGAGGTTCAACTTCAATTTTGACTTCGGGCATTACTACTTTTTCAACCACCGGAGGCTCAACTACTGGAGGTTTTTCAACTTCAGGTGTAGTAACAACCTGGGCGCTAACAGTTTCTTTCAATTCTTTCTGTTTCGTTTCTATTATCTCAGCTTCTTTTCGTAGATCGGCACTTTGCTCTTTTTTCCCGATCTTTTCGTAAATCGCTGAGATCATCTGAATTACCTTATAGTTGTTGGGAACCAGATCCTTTATTGCCTCATAGGTCTTTAACGCTGCTTCAACTTCATTGTTCTTCATCTTTCTGTCAGCATACTCAAGATAGTAGTTTGCAGCTTCAACAAACTGACCCAGCTCCTTGTGCAATTCGCCCAGCAAGTTATAGATTTCGGTCCTTTCTTTATCAAGCCTTAATATTTTCTTGCACAGTGCAATGGCATTCGGGTAGTATGTCTCTTCAGCAAGGGCATAAGCACCTTTTTCATAAATGGCAATTGCCTCTTTCTGGCGATTTACCTTGATATAGAGGTCGCCTAATTTATTAAAGAGTGAACCTTCTTTGGGAAATTCCTGTACTGCCTTCTCAAGTTCAGCAATTGCCTTATTGATATCGCCCTTTGCTTCTAACTCGGCAACTGCTCTTTTTATAGTACCTAAATCAGCCATTATTCAAATTTTAGTCCTAAATTACTAATAACCCTCTCAATAATAGTTTCATCAATGGTCTGTTTGCGCTGAACATAGCCTTCCAGAAGTGCATTATCACAAATTATGTTTACAAGTCTCGGACGGCCATCAGAATACCGACAAATGAGTTCCTGCGCCATGGGTGCAAAAATCTGTCGCTGGGCACCTGCAACTGTTAGTCTATGTGATATATATGCCCTTATTGTCTCAGTACCCAGCGGTTTTAATTTGACCTTTATTGCAATTCTTTGATAAAGTGCCCGATTCATCATAAGAAATGACTCCAACTCGGGTAATCCGCTCAAAACAAATGATATCAATCTGGTATCAGCAATTTCTAAATTCAGCAAACCTCTTATCTCTTCAAGAATTTCGGGACTCTTGAGTTTATTAGCCTCATCAATAATGATAATGGTTCTTTCATTTCTTCTATAAATCTCCCGTAATCTATTTGAAATGCGCGATACTATTTCAGTCGTGGAGGTACCCAGGTCACTCAAACCGATAAGATTGGCAATCTTGGAAAAGAGCCAGCCAGTTGGAAATTCCGAATGTGTTAAGACAATCAGACCAGCTTGATATTTACCCAGACTCTGAAGCTCAGTCAGCAACTTCCGTACAAGCATTGTCTTGCCCGTCCCGATATCTCCTAAGAGTATTGCAAGGCCCCGGGTGCCCCGTGCCGCATGCAACAAATATTCTTTGGCAAGCGCATGCTGCGGAGAGTTGAAATAAAATTTCGGATCCGGGAGATTTGCGAATGGTTCAAATTTTAATTGATAAAATTCTTGATAACCCACTTAGCCTCCTGTTTTATAGAAAAGCAATATTATCGGTTTTCTCTTCAACATCCATTTTCCCTTCTTCAGGATATCCTTCTTTGACCGGTATCCTTTCTTCAATCAACGGTTCTTCAACGACCGGTTTGGATATCTCTTCTATTGGCTTTTCGACTATCACTTCAGGTTCTTGATAAAAAACTTCCTCTACCTTCTCTGATGTAACAATTGGCTCGACAGGTGGTGCTTGTTCCTTTGTCTGCACGGGTTCAGTCACAGGTGTTTTTTCTTCAACAACCGGTGCTACAGGTTGTGGTTTTGTAATTTCCATTTTACCACCAAGCAGTGTATAGATTTCTCTGATATCCCGATAGTCGGGATTGATCGCCAGAATGTGTTCTATTTCCCGCAGGGCATTCTCAAAATCACCAATACCTTCATAGCCTGAAGCAAGCAGATATCTCAATTCTGTCTTCTCATTCTCAGGTATCTCTTCAAGCAATATGACCGGTCCAATCACCTTTATTGCCTCGTTATACCTGCCTAATTTAATAAGTGATTCCCCAACTATCTCCAATGAAGCGGGCCAGAACTCCTTTTTTTCTTTTTCATCTTGTAAATAGGAAAGTGCGATTTCAAATAATCCTGACTCAACTGCCATCCTTGCAAGCGGGATTTTCTTCTTCGTGTCATCTATCTCCCAGGTAATATTTGTGCGAAAATCGTCAAATTGCTTAGCCACTTCAAAATTCCGTGGGGTTGGACTGACCTCTGATTCCTTAAGTAAGAATTCAATATCAGCGATCTGACCTTCGAGCGGAGGAATTTCTGCAGGTTTTACCTCTGGAACTTGTTCAACTGGTGGCTCTTCAGTAATCTTCTCTTCAGATTTGACTTCGCCTGAACGCTCTTTTTCAATTTCTGACGGGAATGCGAAACCTTCAATTTCCTTGCTTAAGTCTTTTAGTATCTCAAGGTCACTTTGAATCGCTGTAATTGTTTCGTCAGCTTGCTGAACAGACGGCGGTACCTCAGATTTTACTTCCTCAGTCGTTTCCATAGAAACTGGGCTTGGTTTCTCAGGCTCTTTTGCTGTTTTTATCTCAATCTTTTCCTCAATTTTTGGTTTTGCACCCGGCTTTAGTTCATTGAGTTTTTTCAACGCCTCACTGTTATTTGGATCAATCTCAAGGATACGATTGAGGACATTCACTGCATCGTCAACCTTGCCTTCACGAATTAAATCATCTGATGCCTTCTTGAATTCAACAATTGCCTCATCCCGGGAGCCAATTTCATACAACAAATTCCCCAGTTCAATACGACTCCTTGGGTCAAGTTCCTCACCACCATCAGTCTGAGGCATCAACTTCCTTATCTCATTAAGAATTGTCTCATCATTTATTTCCGAAGCCAGGCTCTTCAATTTTACCAATTCATCCTGTGCCTCGCGATTACGATTTATCGAAAAGAGCAATTTGGCAAGGGACAAACGCAGTGGCAAATTCTTTGGTTGAAATTCAACAACCTTGCGCAGTGCAGATACAAAAAGGGTCTCATCCTTTTTTTCCAGTGCCCGGGAAGCAAATTCAATAAGTCTCTTGAGCGCCTCGTTACGCAAACCATAGAAGTGATACAGGTCAACGAGGCGGAATAGTACACTATCATTCATTTCGTCAGCCATCAAGATCTTTTCCAGACAGATAACCGCCTCTGCATACTGCCCGTTGTGCGTATAGTTTTCAAAGGCGTGTTCATAACGAGAAACTGCCTCATTGACTTTTCCCAATTTTATTGCCAGATCCCCGCATAACTCAAGCACTCGGGCACGATTGGGATTTTCATCAAGGGCACGCCTTAAAATAATCTGCGCCTTTTCATATTTACCTTCTCTAATATACTGCCGACCTTTTTCCAAGATTTCTGTTTCCATAGTTAACCTACCTTGCAAATTATAATTGATTTTGCGAATTTGTCAATATACAATATTGCCCGAGCAAGATTCACCATCGTATTAATCCTGCTGCTGACCTTTACTGAAAATCTCATCAAGTTCTTCATAAGACAACAATTCCTTTTTCCTTGTTTCCTCCATTTTGTTTCTCATTGAATCAACAAATTTCGTATCGGTAATGGAAGGTAAATTTATCAAAACATTTGCCCGTGCACCCAAAAATCCACTGTGAAGTGTATATATCGCAACTCCAACATCAGAGAGAGCAGTTTTTAGCCCTTTATTCAATAGAATCTTAGCATACGGATAAAGCGCTGTTATTTTCTCACAAACCGCATATGGTACGTTGGTAGCATTCATTAAAGCATCCTGTATTGCCTGTGTTCGCGTCTTCTTTTCTTCATCAGTATTCTTGGGTAAACGGTAGGCTTTCATAACGCCATCAAAAGCATTCTTGTCCTGCTCAATCATTTTGTAAAATTCACTAACATTTGTCTTAAGTAAACCATGAAATCCTTTTAATTCCGGGTCATCATTCTTTTTCAGTGTAATACCTGTAACCATTGACAACAGTGCAGAAGCCAGTGCGCCCTGTAAGGCAGCAACACTGCCCCCTCCTGGTGTCGGTGTTGCCTCAGAAAGCTGACTGAGAAAATCAAATACGCTCTCTTTTTTAGCGGTTCCTCTCAAATGGTATTCAAGAATCTGATTTTCATTGAACCGATTGAGCTGCAAATAATGAATTGCCGTATCAATCAATGCTTTTTCAGGCACCAATCCCACAATCTCTGATTCCTTGATATTCACCCCGTATCTCTGGGCTTCAAGTTTAACCAATTCAAAAACTCTATATAAAGGTGTACCAAGATAATTCGTCATATTGATTGAAACCTGGGCAAGTCCTTCTTCCTTCAGTTCAAAACCCAGTGCCTTCGTATATCTGAAACCACCGTCTTTAAATCTAATAGCGCGAGCAATATTTTTCGCAACATTTACATCACGGGTATTCAAATTTATGTTATAGGCAATGAGCGGAAACCGCACACCAACCACAGTAGCACCTGCAGTAGGATGAATCTTTGGGCTACCAAAATCCGGATATCTATCAGGATTGGTCTCTATTTCCCGACTTAATCCCTCAAATTCACCCTTTCTAATATTGGCGAGATTCTCACGTTCAGGTCGTGTTGCTGCTGCTTCATAGAGATATACGGGAATTCCAAGTTCTTCAGCAATCCTTTTACCAAGACGCCGTGCAAATTCAACGCATTCCTCAGTTGAAACATCACTGATGGGAATGAATGGCACTACATCTGTGGCACCAATGCGTGGATGTTCACCTTTATGTTTTGTCAAATCTATCAATTCTGAAGCCCTTTTTGTTGCATTAAATGCTGCTTCCAATACATTGGCTGGCTCGCCAATAAAAGTAAGAACTGCACGATTATGATCCGGATTCATCTCCACATCAAGGATTTGTACACCGCTCCCCTCAATAACTTTTGCAATTTCATCTATCTTTGTTCTGTCACGTCCTTCACTAAAATTAGGAACACATTCAATTATTTGTCTCATATATCACATTCCCCCTCTTTATGACTCTTTTTATCATATCCTCGCCAAACTGATAGGGAATCTTCCTGTAATCATCTGTGTTCCACACAACCAGATCAGCTTGAAAACCTGATTGTATCTTACCAATCCTATTCTCCCTTTTTATCGCCTTTGCAGCGTTTATAGTTGCCCCCATTAATGCCAATTCAACAGGAATTCCATAAAGGATACAGGCAAGAGAGATAATTGTCGGCATTGAATAGATCATACAGGTCCCCGGATTGAAATCGGAAGCAATTGCTATTGGCAGTCCGTATTTAACAAAATCTTTGATGCGCGGTTTCCTTTTCACCTGCAGATAAAGTGAAGTACCGGGCAGCAATACCGGTATGACACCCGCCTTTTTCAGCGCCTTTATACCTGATTTTGTAGTATACACAAGGTGGTCAGCTGAAACGCAACGAAGTTCAGCCGCAAGTGTCGCACCACTGAAATTACACAATTCATCAGTATGAATTTTTAGTGAAAGTCCTAATTCCCTTGCCCATTTCAGAATTTTTTTGCTTTCTTTTCTTGTAAAAGCAGTTTTATCACAAAAGACATCACAAAACTCAGCAAGCCTTGCACGTGCAATTTCCGGCAGCATTTCTTCACACTGCATATCTACATAGTCCCGCCTTTTCATCAGTCGTGGTATTGTGTGAACAAGATAAGTTGAAACCACATCTATCGGAACCGCTTCCTTTAGTCTATTGATCACCCGTAGCATTTTTGATTCCTCAGCAAGTGATAATCCATAACCACTTTTTATTTCCACTGTCGTCGTTCCGCATTTGATAATTCTATTGATCCTTTCTCTTGCTAATCCAAATAACATGTCTTCAGAGGCAGCACGGGTCATTGATACGGTCTTAAGAATTCCGCCGCCCTTCTTGGCAATTGTTTCATACTTTGTTCCTGCAATGCGCATAGCAAATTCATCCTCGCGGGTCCCGGCAAAAACAAGATGCGTGTGCGAATCTACAAGCCCTGGAGTTACCACACATCCCGAACAATCAATTGTCTTTCCTCTGAAGCCCGCCTCAGAAAACCTACCCACTTTTTTGATCAGACCATTCTCAATGAGTATTGAACCATCCTGTATCAAACCAACACCTTCAGTCATTGTCAAAATCTGAACAGCATTACTGAGCAATATATTCATTAACCTATATTCTACTCCGTTTTTTCTATAAGTCAATATTTATTATGTAATAAGTCATATATGTATACTGCTGAAAAAACATGTCAATATTGACTAATCAATGGGTTTGAGTAGAATAAACCATGCATAATTTTGGATTTCAGTGGCACATCACGAATTTCTGCAATTTACGCTGTTTTCATTGTTACCAGGACGAATTCACCTCAAGAGATGACCTTAAACTGAGCGATATTGAACGAATAGTCAATAGAATATCTGATACTTTGAGAGACTGGGAGATAGCCATAAATATAACGGGTGGAGAACCACTTCTTTATCCTGATATCTTCAAAGTATTGGGCCTTCTTGAAGATACCGCCAATGTCAAAAGAATCAATATCATTACAAATGGTTTAGTGTTAAATGATGATGTGATTAATAAACTGAACCACATGAGAAAGATCAAGGAATTGAAAATTTCACTTGAAGGAGGTGATATTGAAACAAACAACAGGATCAGAGGTAGGGGCATATTTGAAAGATTGATGCATAACATCAGATCTGTTCAGAAAGACACCAACAAAGAAATTGTCTTGATGTATACTCTTGGAAGTTACAACTATGAAAATTTGAACGAAATGTTAAACCTTGCATTGAACCTGAGTGTTAACGGTGTCATTATTGAACGTTTTGTTCCCTGGGGAAAAGGACTTTTCCTTAAAGATCAGTACTTGAAAAAACAAGAATGGTGCAGGGTGATTGAAATGATTGTGCAATTTGCAAAACTTGATTACGCACCAGGCGAATTGATTCCTTACAAGGCATTTCACATAGTATTAGGAGAGCCCATAGAATTAAAGGGAGCACTCTGTAATCTTGGTGACGA
>JBDRWH010000001.1:0-36997 GCA_039802325.1 Caldifarciminota bacterium | reverse complement strand
ATAAAGAAAAATAAGTTATATCTTCACATTACAACCAATGGGACATTTCTTGAAGATTATGCAGAAGAAATTATAAGATTTAGTGTCAATCGGATTGATATTTCAATTGATGGACCGAAAGATGTTCATGACAGAATTCGTGGGGTTGATGGGACTTTTGATAAGATCATTAAGGGGCTTAAAAGACTAAATGATACTAAAAAGCACCTACCAATTTTGAAGATAAATTCAATAATAAACTTTTCTCATCCTGAAACGATGAATGATATCGTTCATATTGCGCAAGAATATGGAATAAGTATAATTCAATTTATTTATCCGCTTTATCTTGATGAAGATGCAATATTGAATCACAGGAGATTTTTACTAAATAAAATTAAAAAAAATCTGAATTATTGGTGTTATGCAGGCCATTATAGACCTGCTTTGGGTGATTTTTTTGCGATTCAATCGGTAATAAATAGATTGCCAAAAAAGAAATTAACAATTGATATATTCCCCAATTTTAATGGTGAACAATTTTTAGTATACTATAAATCACCACGGGAATTTGATAAAATTTACAAAGGCAGATGTCGGGCAATGTGGAATACCGCCACGATACTTCCTGATGGCAGTATAGAATCCTGTCCGGATTACATTTTAGGTAATATAAAACAAAACAGATTTTTAGAATGTTGGAATAATCATAATATGAAAGAACTCCGCAAACTTATCATTGGTAAAAGATTCTTTTCCGTCTGTCGTGCCTGTTGCTTTTATTATCAGTAAGGTTCAGAGATATTATTCAATCACAACCACTCTCACGCTGCTAAGATTATTCTTTATAAAATAAACCCCGGCGCTTATCTGGTTTCCCCTATAATCAGTTAAATTCCAGAACAGTCTATTGGTGGTGGGAGTATCAAGTGTTTGAATAAGTTTATCCGCTGTGTCATAAATTTCTAATCGAGTCGGAGTTGCACATTCTATTAAAACCCTGTTGCCTTTGCGCACAAGGTTTGGTGTAACGAATAATTGATTTTTTATCTTTTCAGCACCGATTACAATTTCTTCAACTCCTGTACCACGGTCAATAGTCAATTTCACATAATTGCCCGTATTCTGGGTTGTCCCGGTTGAAGCATTATCACTGGTCATATTATATACCCTACGGGGTATTGCCTCATTTGTCCTCCACATTGAAACACCTACTCCATTATCACCATTCCAGCGAATCTCCGCAAGAAGATTAGAGGTATTGTCATATTCAAAATTGACCGGCCATTCAAGCCAATTATTTGCAGAACCACCAACAGTAAATGAAGAAGAATCAATTTGCAATTGGGGTGTATTCCCGGCATAATTATCATTAAACACGGCGGTTAGCTGAGCGACAGTGGTATGACAAAGATAGAATCGAAAGTTATTGTAAATGCCAACGTAATTCTCAGAAGGTTGAAATGCAAATTTTATGATTTTCCCAAGCGTATTTATCTCGGTTTGGAGAAATAACACCTGGAATCTACAGGCATCATAAGATTGTCCCCAGAAAGGTATATAATTACCTATATAAGGGGTGCCAATAATGACTTCGGTTGTGTCGGCTTGTGCTACAATGAAAATAACGGCAGAGAGAAAAATCAATCTTTTCATATTACCTCCATTCATGTTATATTATACCATTAAAATCACTATAGCCAATATCCAAACATGCAATCGGATTAAAGAGTTTAAAAATCGTCTTGATTTTATTCACTAATTAAATATTATTTTATCGGGAATCAAATTATGAGAAATTTTTTTGCTAAGATTAAGAAACAGAAAATCTATTTTGTCTTATTCTTGTTGATTATTATTCTTGCCTCGTACCTGCGCTTCAGTGGATTTGAGTGGGCAGTACCCGACAAACCATATTATCGTGCTGGGTATCAGGATGAGTCTTTTGTCATAAATCTAATATTGCGAATGGATCCCGAGGATCTCAATCTGCATTATTTTATCAATCCTTCTTTTCACTATTATACATTGGTTATTGCAATGAAAATGGCGCATTTGCTCGGCTATGTCAAAACTTTTGCCCAACCGGTAATGACTAATTTGCAGGGGCAGCCAGTTGAGAAGATAATACTTGATGATTATCATAAATTGTATGTGATTGGCAGGATCATTACAATGATTGAAGGAATTTTGACCGTCTTACTCGTATATTTAATTGGCTTAAAACTCTATGATAAAAAGACCGGCTTGATTGCTTCGTTCATTTTTGCAATTCTACCGACACATGTTTTTCAATCACATTTTTTTGTTGTGGACAGTCCTGCGGTTTTCTGGTCAATGTTATGCTTATATCATCTCGTTACGGTGAGCAATAAAAAAGAGATAAAGATAAGATGGTTCATTTTGACAGGTTTTTTACTTGGTTTAGCGCTGGGAACAAAGTATATGAATCTGTTAATTGTTTTCCCTTTCGTTATGATTTTTGTACTAAAATTTCGCAAAATGGGTTGGAAATATGTCCTCCTCTCAATTATGGTCATGCTTATCGTATTTGTGCTCACAACCCCACATTGTCTGCTATCTTACCGTCAATTTCTCTTTGGAGGACCTGATGAATTCGGTGGCATCTTCGGTGCCAAAGGTCTGTTTGCTTATAATAATTATCCTGCCAATCCCGTAAAACCATTGGGCTATATCTTTTACTACTCCTTGAGACCGCCTCTTGCAATTCTCGCTTTTTTGTGCATTGGATATGTGATTTATCGTAGAAGTTTCGCTGATAAAATACTCCTTTCCTATCTAATTCCTTTCTATATTATACTTGCAATATCGCCTTCACCCCACCTGCGGCACTCTTTACCAGTTATGCCTTTTATTTCGCTTATCATCGCCGGTGCAATGACTGAATTGATAGCGCGCATTAAGAATAAATATCTCCCATATATCTTACTTGGCTTCACCGCAGTTGTCCTGTTGTATACATCATTGTTTACAGTAGCAATGATTGATAGAATGAAATATCCTGATACCCGGTATCAGTTTGCTGACTGGATGTTTAAGAATATCCCGGAGGGAACCAAAGTAGGAGCTGCTACTGTTATGCCCTTTAGGTACACGCCACCGGTTGAGTGGCCCGGCTACGACGGAGAAGGTATCGCACCAAAGGATGATGAACTGTTGAACAACCTTTATTATGATTTTGTCAAAACTAATTATGATTACTATTCACTCCTGTATTATTTGCCTGAATATTTCTTTATTACGCAAATTGAATGTGAAGAATTGCCCTATAGCATAGTGGGAGAGGTTAATAGTCGCAATTTTCTTCGCCAGCTGTTTAATCAGAATGATTACAAGCTCATTAAAGTCTTTGAAAGGAAATTTAATATCCTGGGATTTGAATTTGAACCCGATTTCCCCAATATGGATTGGAATCCTGTGAGTCAGAAGGTCTATCTTTTCAAGAGGAAATTCTGATTTGTATTGACAAATCTCTAATATTCATTATAATAAAAAATGAAAAAAACTAACATAAAAGAAGGACTTACATTTGATGATATTTTATTGATCCCCCAGTTTTCCAATGTCTTACCGCGTGACTGTGATGTTAAGACAAAATTTTCAAGAAATATTATCTTGAATATTCCTTTAGTAAGTGCTGCAATGGATACCGTAACTGAATCAGCTACAGCAATTGCCCTTGCCCAGGAAGGCGGTATTGGTGTTATCCATAAAAACTTGATGATTGATGAACAACAAAAGGAAGTGAGAAAGGTCAAAAGGGCAGAAAGCGGAATGATCATCAATCCGATTACCGTAACAGAAAATATGACAGTGCGGGAGGCAAAGGAATTGATGGAAAAAAACGGGATTTCAGGGGTGGTAGTGGTAAACAAAGAATTTCGTGTGGTCGGCATGTTAACCAACAGAGACATAATATTTGAGGATAATCTCAGCAAAAGAGTAAAAGATGCAATGACCAGCAAGAATTTGATTACTGCATCTGAGGGAACGACCCTGGAGCGGGCGCGCAAAATCATAAAAAAGCACAAAATAGAAAAACTGCCAATAATTGATCGTAACGGAAGATTAAAGGGATTGATAACAATAAAGGACATAATAAAGAAAATGGAACATCCCAATGCGATATTTGACAGGACCGGAAGATTGCGTTGTGCTGCAGCTGTGGGTGTGGATAAAAGAACGATGGATCGTGTATCAGCCCTTGTTGAGGCTGAAGTTGATGCAATTGTCATTGATGTTGCCCATGCCCATTCGTATAGTGTGACTAAGCTGATAAGAGAGATAAGAAGAAAATTTCCACAAATGGAATTGGTTGCAGGTAATATTGGTAATCCTGAGGCAGCGCAGCATCTTGCCAAACTTGACGTTGATGCAATTAAAGTAGGTATTGGACCGGGCTCAATCTGTACAACCAGAATTATTGCCGGCATTGGTGTACCACAGGTTACCGCAATTATGGAGTGCTCCAGGATTGCAAAGAGATATAGAATTCCTATCATTGCCGATGGTGGGATCAGGTATTCAGGCGACATTGTCAAGGCACTTGCTTGTGGTGCTGATTGCGTTATGATCGGAAATCTCTTTGCTGGCACCGAAGAAAGTCCAGGTGAAACCATTCTGCTTGAGGGTAGAAGATACAAGGAATATCGAGCAATGGGTTCATTGTCGGCTATGCGCCGTGGTTCTGCAGATCGGTATTTCCAGGAAGCAGCAAAAAAACTTGTTCCTGAAGGTGTTGAAGGACGGGTTCCTTATCGGGGTCTGGTCAAAGATGTAATATTCCAACTTATCGGAGGTCTAAAATCAGGCATGGGTTATTGTGGGGCAAAGGATATCAAGACTCTTCAGAAAAAGGCAAGGTTTATCAGAATCAGCCCAGCCGGTCTAAGAGAAAGCCATCCGCATGATATTACAATAACTAAAGAAGCACCGAATTATGAAATTAGAGGGTTTTGATCAGCCTTTTACAAAAATCGCACCATACTATGACCGCTTGATGTCCTTTGTTAACTATCGCTCATGGGTAAGCTACATTGAGCGGATAATTCTTATGCATAAAATCAAGGAAAAAGTAATTTTGGATATTGCCTGTGGAACCGGGGTTTGCCTTGAGATGTGGTTTGAAAAAGGCTATCGTGTAATCGGACTTGATGCTTCTGAGGCAATGCTTGAGATCTGCAGGGGTAGGTTCTCCGAGGCTTCATTCAAGAATGGCGAGGTTCAGTTGATACAGGGTGATTTGAGAAATTTTTTTCTTAATGCACAGGTTCCAGTAGTTACCTGTTTGTATGATAGTCTAAATTATCTGTTAGGTGAAGATGAATTGTTGAGTTGTTTCAATGCAGTGTATACAAACCTGACCAGAAAAGGTATCTTTGTGTTTGATATGAATACGATTCATGCCCTGCAGGATGAATGGGGAAATCAAATCTTTGAAAGAAGAGACGGACCAATTCATTCTATATGGGACAATACCTTTGATAGCACGACACACGTGTCAACACTGAAATTGACCATTAATGTATATGAAGATAGCAAGGTTGTGACCTTCAAGGAAATCCATCAGGAAAAGGCATATGCCCTTGATGTAATTAAAAAAATCAGCAATGATGCGGGATTTGATATCACACTATACAGGCACCTGACATTCAATCCAGCAACTGAGTTAGATACAAGAATTCTTGGGATTGCAGTAAAACCATGATGATTGCCGACTTACACATCCATTCAAGATTTTCCAGGGCAACTTCTCAGGACATGACGATTCCAAAGATTGCTGAATATGCAAAATTGAAGGGTATTGGAATGGTAGGCACGGGTGATTTTACGCATTCAGGTTGGTTGAAAGAACTCAAAGAATACCTTCAATTCAAGGATGGAGTATACGAATACTCAGGGATAAAGTTCATACTTACAGTTGAAGTGAACAATATCTACACTAAGAATGGAAAATTGCGCAGGATTCACAACATCATTTTTGCTCCTGATTTTCAAACCGTTGAGAAAATCAATAGTTATCTTGGCAAGTATGGGAAACTTGAATCTGATGGAAGACCAACTCTTTCTTTAGCAACCGATGATATGCTGGGTGCGCTACTTGATATTTCTCCCGAGATTTTTCTTGTGCCGTCGCATATCTGGACACCATGGTTTTCTTTATTCGGTTCCAATGCAGGATTTGATACAATTGAAGAATGTTTCGGTCAACTTACGAATGAAATCTTCGCCTTGGAAACCGGTCTGTCCTCAGATCCGGCAATGAACTGGCGACTTTCAATGCTTGACAATCACACACTCATTTCCAATTCTGATGCGCATTCTCCTAATCGTCTGGGTCGTGAGGCAAATGTTTTTAGTGAAGAACTGAATTATTTCTCCCTGAAGGAAGTGCTAAGAAACAAAGATACCAAGAGATTTTTGTATACGATTGAATTCTATCCCGAAGAGGGGAAATATCATTTTGATGGTCATCGTCGGTGTCAGGTAAGATTATCTCCTAAAGAGGCGAGATTAAACAATAATCTCTGTCCGGTATGTTCACGAAGCATTACTGTGGGTGTACTGCACAGGGTTGAAATCCTCGCTGATCGCCCAGAGGGATATGTGCCAGAAAAACACATCCCATACAAGAACCTTATACCGCTTGAAGAGGTCATTGCTGAGGCAATGGGTGTGGGCAGGGATACGGTTGGTGTGAAGAATGAATATCAAAGACTCTGCAAAGTTTTTGGAAATGAATTTGAAATTCTGCTTAATACACCAATAGAAGAACTGAAGAATAACACTCAAGAAAAGATTGTGCAGGGTATTGAACGGGCACGACGTGGCGATGTTATCATCAATCCGGGTTATGATGGAGAATTCGGTATGGTAAAACTCTTTGAACAACAGACATCAAGTGACTCACAGCTTGGTTTATTTTGATTCTTGACAACCGCTTCTTATTGCATATAATTTAATATGTTCATATTGACATTTCTACTTGCCATTTCCCCGCATGTATATTTAACTCCTAATGATGCAATAGAAATTGAGATATGGCATCAACCTACTTTGAGCGGTAAGTATCTGGTAGATGCGGATACAAGTTTGAACATTCCACTTTTAGGTAAATTGAGTATCAAGCAGATTCCGGCTGATTCCCTTGAAAAAATGTTGATTGATGAATTTCACAAGTACTATGGAGATGTATTTCTTACGGTGAATGTTTATTATCAGATAAATATTTTTGGTGAAGTAAAATCACCAGGAAAGTATTATCTGAAAAGCAGTGAAAATCTTTCAAATCTCCTTGCGATAGCTGGTGGTCCAACCGCAAATGGCAACCTGGGTCGGATTCGCGTTCTGAATTTAGGTAAAGAAAGAACTGTAAACTTTGAGAAGATATTGAAAAATGGTAAAAAGATAGAAGAACTTGATCTGGAACCCGGGGATGTTGTTATTGTCCCCAGGAGATTTATGCCGGCACTTCAGGAATGGTCAGTTCTTTTTACTATTGGCACTTTAATTCTACAGATAATCTATTACGCAAAATGAACAAAGAACCAACATTTCAGGATTATCTTGATATTGTGTTAAAGAGACGCAACCTGGTAATCATTTGTGTAGTGGTTGCGACACTCGGCGCTATTATCATAAGTTTGCAACTTCCAAAAATCTATGAGGCAAAGGTCAGATTTAAGTTAGAACTTTCTGAGGCAAAACCCGTGTTCTTCACAGAATTATACACACCGCAAAGAGTTGACCCTGTTGAAAGCGAACTTGAAATCATTCGTAGCCGGGCTCTGTCAAGGGCAGTAGTAAAAAAACTTGCTTTGAATTTTGCGGTTAATAACCATAGCCGACAACTTTTTGATTCTGTTCAGGTGGGTGATAATTTTCTACCAGGCAAGTATCTCTTAAAATTTGAGGATAACAACAAGTTCATTATTTTTAACACAAAAGAAGAGGTCATCGGCAGGGGCACAGTAGGAGAGTTTTTTGATGATAACGGTTTGAAATTTATCTTAAGAGAGAAGCCAGCACGGGATTATATTGAGTTTTCGGTGATGAACATAGAGAAGGCAACCGAAGAATTAATGGGTAATATTTCTGCAAACCAGATCAAAAATACCGCACTTGTGTTATTGAAGGCCCGTTCTTCGTTGCCAGAACTCGCCGCGAAGATTGCGAATGCTTTATCTCAAGAGTATATTCTATACACCTTAGAGAGTTTGCGGGAATCTGCTCGTGGTTCCAAGGAGTTTATTGAAAGTCAGATTAAGATTTTCGGTACAGAACTTGATAGTGCTGAAGAAAATCTCCGTGAATACAAACAAAAGAGCGGTGTATTTTTGTTAAGCGAAACTGCGAAGGAAATCATCAACTCGCTTGCCCAATTTGAGGTTGAAAAAGAGAAAGCGATTGTGGAGTTGAATGAGACCGAAAGTAGTATTAAGAAACTTGAAAATGAACTTGCCCGTGATGAGGCAAGTTATGGCTATTATAAAAAGATGGCCTCTTTCCCCACTATCTCCAATAGTCCATTAATACTGAAATTAAAAGAACAGTTGAAGGAACTTGAAGTGAAGAAACAGGAATTTCAGGGCGATCCAGCAAAATCAAGGCAGATTGAAGAACAAATTGCCCGGGTTGAACAAGAGATAAATCAGACGAGCAAACAGATTGCTCTGGCCGGTCCCTCAATTGGTGATCCGGTATTTCAAGCAGTTATTACAAATATCATTAACAGTGAAACCCGTCTCATCGCACTGCAAAGCAGGATTGATGCTTTGAATCAGATAATTGACCGGCATAATCGCCGCTTGAAACAATTGCCTGAAGCAGAGGTGAATTTAGCACAACTGGAAAGGCAGAAAAAGGCAAACGAAGAGATATATACAATGCTTCTTGGCAAACTTGAGGAATCCAAGATTGCTGAAGCAATGCAGATAAGCCAGGCAAGGATTATTGACTACGCCATCATACCAGACGAACCAGTTGAACCAAAACCAAAACAGAATGGGATACTTGGTTTGTTGCTTGGTTTGCTCATTGGTATCGGTGGTGCATTTTTGCTTGAATATATTGATACTTCAGTAAAGACTTCTAAAGAGATTGAAGAACTAACAGGCATTTCTGTGCTGGCAACAATTCCACTCGTAAAAAACAAACACCCCATTGATATTCCAACAATTCAGGAACCGCATTCAGACATTGCAGAGGCTTATCGGATATTACGAACAAATCTCTCTTTCTCTGCGGCTGCTCGACCCATAAAATCTCTGTTATTTACTTCCACTATTCCCCAGGAAGGAAAGACAACAACCTGCATCAATCTTGGGATTACACTTGCCCAGGTCGGGCATAAAGTTGTCATTCTTGATTGTGATTTCCGCCGACCTAAGTTACATCAATATTTCAGGGATATTGTACGAGATAATCACAACGGTCTGTCTGATGTTCTAATCAATCGGATAAAACTAAAGGATGCAGTTTTGAGATCTCCTTTTGAAAACCTTCATTTTGTTACCAGCGGGACAATTCCATCTAACCCTGCTGAATTACTTGGTTCGGCACGAATGATAGAAACCGTTGCGGATCTCAAGAACAATTACGAATTCATACTGATTGATGCCCCACCTGCCCTGGGGATAGCCGATGCGAGGGTCCTGGGCAAGATCTGTGATGGAATTCTTGTTGTGGTCATGACCGGAAAAACAAATAGAGATGCAGTTCTTGAAGTTAAGGAAGAACTGGAACGTGCTGGTGAGAAAATTGTCGGCTATGTATTGAATGGGGTTGATGTTACACAACGATACTATCGGCACCGTTATTATTACTACTATCAACACTACAAACCTCACGCCTGAAGATTTTCTTGTGAGGGAAAAATGAAGAGGGAAATACTATCATCACTAAAACGCTGGATTTTATTAGTTGTCTTTGTTCTTATTCCCTTATTATATTTTGGGAGGAAATTATTTTTGCTCATTAATGCCTTTCATACTGAGAGAATATTGCAAAAACAAATTCTTATCCTTTCTGCTGAAAATGAATTGTTGAAGAAGAGGATCGATGACTACCGGAGAGGGTTGTTTGTTGAAACACGAGCAAGGGATGATCTGGGAATGATCAAGAAGGGTGAGAAGGTATATTTTCTGAAACAATGAATTATCATTTAGAAGTCACTCCATTCTGGATCGTATGTGTAGGTGGAGAAGGTATATACACACTCAGAGATCAAGTTCTTTTTAAGAGTAGCGATGGTGTTGATGTGGGCAGAATTATTGGTTTTCAGACTGATGAGTTAGAGCCTGTGGTTGGAGAGATTCTGCGACCCTTACATGATGAAGATTCAGCCAAAATAGAAGAACTGAGAGAATATGAAGAATTTTGCCTGATCGAGTTGAAAAATGCAATAAGGGAGTTTGAGGTAAATATGAAGGTAGTATATGCTCATTGTCAATTTGATGAGGAACGGGTGATATTTTATTTTACTGCCGAAAAAAAGATGAAATTTCGTAAACTCCATCGGTACATCTCTCAAAAACTGAATAAGCGAGTTGTGATAAAACAAATTGGTGTACGTGATTATGTGCGTTATGTGGGTGGGATTGGTCCTTGCGGAAGAAGAATCTGTTGTGCTACATTTTTGAGAGATCTAAAATCAATATCATTGAGAATGGCACGGGAACAGAAAATCTTTGTTGCACCAAGTAAACTATCAGGAATTTGTGGAAAGTTGCTTTGCTGTTTAAATTTTGAAGAAGATTTTTACGCAGATTTCCAGAATGCTGGCTATCTTGTAAAGGCAGACAGTGAAGAAAAAAACGAAGTTGAAGAATTCTGATTTAGTTGTTGAACTTATTGCATTAGTTAAGACGCTGCGCAAAAAATGTCCCTGGGATAGAAAGCAAACCCTCAAAACTATAAAAAATAATGTCATTGAAGAGGCATATGAAGTTGTCAGCGCAATTGAGGAAAATAATCTCACCGGTATTAAAGAAGAAATCGGGGATTTACTTTTTCTGGGTTTTTTTTTGGGTCAGATTCTTGAGGAAAAAGGTGTACCAATAAAAGAAATCATTTCTACGACCATAAAGAAGTATCAAACCAAGCACCCCCATGTCTTCAAATCAAAAAAATTTAGGAGCACGAACGAAATTGTAAAATTCTGGCATAGTTCAAAAAAAGATATTTTCCACGGTATTCCATATTCACTGCCTGCTCTACTTGCAGCGAAATTAATTCAAGAACGAGCCGCACGTGTAGGATTTGATTGGGATAATGCTGAAGGACCGAAAGAAAAATTGATTGAGGAGATTAATGAATTGAACAGAACGAAATTAAGAAGGGAATTAGTAGAAGAGATGGGTGATTTGCTGTTTTCCTGCGTAAATATTGCAAGGCATTTAAAGATTGATCCCGAAGAAGCACTGCGCAGGGCAAATAAGAAATTTGTAAAAAGATTCAGAATTATGCAGAAGATATTAGGAAAACAAAAGAGGGATATTTCATCATTGAGTCTTGAAGAAATGGACCAGGTGTGGGACCGGATCAAAAAGAGAAAAAGCTAAGAACATAGATTCAAGATTATGCACTCAGTTGATAAAGAAATTGCAGTGCTGAAAAAGGGTCTTAAAGAAATGAACATAGATTATTCGGAGAGTGCTATCAACAAGTTTTCCGATTACTTGAAGATCCTCTACAGTTTTGAGGGTCGGTTACATCTTATTTCTCGCAATGATTTCAAGCGAATAAGTCTGAAACACTTTCTGCCATCTTTAATTGTTTTGAGATTTCTTGGCAGTGAAAAATATGCGTGTGATATTGGGGCAGGAGCAGGTTTTCCATCAATACCCGTTAAGATTCTAAAGTCAGAAGTAGATTTTACCCTTTTTGAATCGGTGAAAAAAAGGGCACATTTTCTAAGAGATTTGATTAAGCAATTGAGCCTATCAGGCATTGAAGTAATTGATGAGCGAGCAGAGCATTACAATTACAAAGGAAGAAAATTTGATTTAATTCTTGTCAGAGCAGCAGGTAGAATCAGTTATCTCGTTAAGACAATTGACCAATTGATCGCACCTGAAGGAAGGGCGATTTTCTACAAAACTATGGCTGTTGCAGATGAATTGAAACAGGCAGAAAAGAAACTTCACCAAAGAAATTTTTCCATGAAAATTGAAAAGGTCTTTACCCCTTTAGAGCATATTCCCATGACACTTGTTGTTCTTAAAAAGAAAAATGATTTCAGTAGTAATTGTTAACTACAATCCAGTCTACGTTTTAAGAAATTGTCTGGAAAATCTTAGGATAGTGTTGTCAGAATCTGATGCTGAAGTTATCATTGTTAACAATATTACAACATTTTCATTGGGGCATTTGGTTACAGAATATCAACAATTTTTGAAGTTGTTATTAGTAGAAAACCAGACGAACCTCGGCTATGCTCGAGCCGTGAATCAAGGGATAAAAAATGCTCGTGGAGAATACATTTTGATCATCAATCCCGATATTCAAATCATTTCGGGCGCAATTGGAAAAATGATTTCGTTTTTTGAACAAGAGAAAAACATTGGTATCCTGGCACCACAAATGCTGAATTATGACCATACAATTCAAAATTCTTGTTTGCGTTTTCCAAAAATCTGGACACCTTTTATAAGACGAACCTGTTTAAAAAATCTATCTTTTGGGAAAAAAGAACTTATAAGGTATCTGATGCTGGATTTTGATCATCAAATGACAAGGGAAGTGGATTGGGTATTAGGAGCTGCAATGATGACAAAAAAATCTTTGATAGAAAAAATCGGTTTTATGGATGAGAGATTTTTTCTGTATTTTGAAGATGTTGATTGGTGTCGCCGTTTTCAAAATCACGGGTTTAGAGTTATCTATTTCCCCGGGGCAAAATTTCTTCATCAATATCCCAGATGGTCAGCAAGAACAAAAGGAGTTGACCTACTATTTAACAAATTCTTCTGGTTCCATTTGATAAGTGCAATCAAGTATTTCAAAAAATGGCGTAAAATAAACGCTTGACATTGCAATTATTTTGAGTAAAATTATTAGATGTTTTCAGTTGCACTATATATTATATATAGCATCAATTTGCGGGCTTTGGACACGCCCAATGATGATGGTTCAAGCATTACTCTAAACTGGCAACTTGACAATCACTATAGAGTTATCGAAATATTCAGGGGAGTTGAACCAGAAGGGATTTTTGAAAAAATTGGTGAGATTGAGGGTTCTGAGTATACATATCAGGATTACAATTTAATGCCCGGTGCAGGTTACTATTACCGGATCGCTGGTATGACTGATTCCAATGCCGTTTTTTCCAACCTTGTTGGTCCTGTAAAACCTGTTATTCAATATTTTAACCTATATCGCCTGCCTCTGGCAATATGTATGATGGTCCTTTTCGCATCAGTTCTTTTCTACATAAGCCAGGCGAAGAAGGGTGGTAAACTGTTTATCAGAAAGATACCAGCGCTCAGTGCCATTGAAGAGGCAATTGGCAGGGCAACTGAAATGGGTAAACCTGTTTTGTATGTGCCGGGAATCATGGATATTGATGACCCTCAGACGATTGCCTCAATGAGTATTCTGTCAAGAGTTGCTGAGAAGACTGCAGAATACGGTACACCTTTATATGTACCAACCTGCCATTCAATGGCAATGACTATGGCACAACAGGTTGTGAAAGAGTCAGCGACCAGAACTGGTCGTTCTGATTGGTATAATTCAGATAACATCCGTTATATAACAGACGACCAATTTGCCTATGTATCAGCAGTGGATGGTATTATGGTTCGTGAAAAGCCAGCAACAAATTTATACCTTGGCACCTTTTATGCTGAATCACTGATTCTTGCTGAAACCGGTCATTCGACAGGTGCAGTTCAGATTGCGGGCACTGCAATGCCTGATCAACTACCATTTTTTGTAGCAGCCTGTGATTTTACGCTCCTGGGTGAAGAATTGTATGCAGCAAGTGCTTATCTTTCTCAAGAACCAGTCCAGTTAGGATCACTGAAAGGACAAGATCTCGGGAAACTGATATTCATTAGTGTTATAATCATCGGGGTTTTTAGCCAGATATTAAACTGGCAATTTTTTGTTAATATCTTTAATACGATAGAATGAAAACAATTATACCTTTAATAATTGTGTTCTGTTGTGGTTTCTATATGCTGATAACTTTTTTTATTCCTGCAAAATTTGCCCAGGATAGTTCTCAACTGCTTCAGTTGTGGTATCAGGGCGTTGCTGCGTTTTTTGTCTTTATTGGAATCTTTAATTTAATAAGAATAAATGTTGATAAGATTCAACGCAAATTACGGGATTGGCAATACAGCATAGTTCTACTATCCTTTCTCGGCATTATGCTTGGTACCGGGTTTGTCGGTGGCAGGGATTCAAGAGTGTTTTTGTACTTCTTTGAAAATTTTCAGGTTCCACTTGGGGCGACCATGTTTTCTTTGCTTGCTTTTTTTGTTGCCTCAGCGTCATTCAGGGCTTTCAGGGCAAAGACACCCGAAGCGACAATGCTTCTTGTCGCTGCGGTGATTGTGATGGTTGGCAGGATTCCTATCGGTTATTCAATCTGGCACAAATTCCCTGACCTTGTTGAGTGGATAATGCAGGTTCCGAATACTGCTGCGAAGCGGGGTATCTTGTTTGGCATTGACTTAGGATTAATATCAATGGCGTTGCGCGTTCTGCTGGGAATTGAAAGGAGTTATATGGGAGGAGGTGAACATTAGGATTCCAAATTTCAAATTGCAAATTTCAAATGAATCCGAATTCATAAACTATAAGGTTTTCCCGGGAGCGGCGGTTTCATGAATCTCATTGAAAGGTTGAGTCATCTTGACCGCAGGATTATTTTTCTTCTTGTTGCACTGGCAGTTATCATTCCAATGATTGTACCATTGAATTTACCGGTTGATATTACAAAACCGGTCAAAAATGTCTACAATAAGATTGAGTCATTACCCAGCGGTTCTATAGTACTTATTTCCACTGATTACGACCCAGGTAGTGAGGCAGAACTCTATCCCGCAACTGAGGCAGTGATTGAACATTGTTTTCGTAAGAACTTAAGAATATATATGATGGGCTTATGGCCTGCTGGTAGTGAACTTGGGAATATTGCACTTAACAACCTTGCTCAAATTTATGACAAAAAATATGGTGAGGACTATATCAATGTTGGTTATAGACCTGGTGGTGCAGTAATGCTCTTGAGTCTGGGACGCAATTTTTCGGATGTAATAAAAGTTGATTATCAAGGTATCCCCATAGACTCTTTTGCTTTGGGCAGGGCAGTAAAATCAGCAAAGGATCTTAAGGCAGTAATGACCTTTTCTGCTGGTGATCCTGGTATTCTACACTGGATAATCTATTTCCACGCCCGGTATGGAGTGCCAATTTGCGGGGCAACAACCGCGATTATGGCACCGCAACAATATGCATATTTGAGCTCAGGACAGTTAGTTGGGCTTTTAGGTGGATTAAAAGGTGCTGCAGAATATGAGACACTCGTAAATAGGAAAGGCAGAGGATTGAGAGGAATGGATGCTCAGTCTATTGTTCACCTTCTTCTTGTTGGGTTCATTGTGCTTGGCAATGTGATATTGGTTTCCCAGAGGAGAAAGAAATGATAAGCACGATTGGTATATGGATTGCTGCCCTATTAACCTTAGCGATATATTCATTTTTGTATAAAGATAATCCTTTTTACAAGATCGCCGAGAATATTTTTGTTGGTGTTTCTGCAGGATACTGGGCAGTTGTGCTCTGGTATGATTTTGCCTGGCCCAATCTTTTTGAGCCCTTATTCCAGAGAGGGCAATGGTATAATATCTTTCCTATTTTCATAGGTTTTTTGATGTTCGCTCCACTCATCCCCAGGATATCATGGATGATTCGCATTCCACTCACATTTACCATGGGTATAGCAATGGCAGTATCTATTACTCAGATAATCCAGGGCGATATTTTCCCGCAGTTACAGGCAACATTCCTGCCTTTGACAAATATGTCTGTTTTTTCTACATTCTCCAATATGCTGATTATCCTTGGTGTAATCTTCACTCTTCTCTATTTCTATTTTTCCAAAGAGCACCGAGGTGCTTTAGGTATCGGTGCAAAGATCGGTATCTGGTTTATGATGGTATCGTTTGGTGCATCTTTCGGCTATACAGTTATGGCTCGTGTCTCGCTGTTTATCGGTAGAATATATTTTCTTTTGCACAATTGGTTAGGAGCAATATAAATGGCTGATATTGAAATCAATTTAAAGGAATTTAGTGTTTCTGATTTATTGAGTTTTCTCGTGCAGTTAAAGAAAACCGGTCTAATAAGGGTGAGCGGAGAATTGAGTGGTGAGATATATGTCAAGGAAGGATATATTGTACATGCCACTGATGGCCTGGAAAAGGGATTTGAATCACTCCTAAATCTTTCTCTTGCCCGACTTGACCATGCTACATTTGAGTCAGGGGTAAGGACAAACGAGCAGACAATCTCTGAAGATGTAGGAAAGCTAAACGAAAATATTGAAAAGAGGCGTGTTGAATTTGAGAAAATCAAGGACCGCCTGCCACCACGAGACGCAGTCTTAGCAAAATCAACAAAAGAATTACCTTCTGCAGTTGCACTGCGGCGTACAGACTGGCAGGTTCTGGCAATGGTTGACGGCAAGAGAACATTAAATGAAATCATTAGCCAATCACAATTAGGCGGTTATGAAACAATAAAGACCATTATCTGGCTTAAAGAACAGGGTCTTATCTATGACCCAAAAGAGGCAGAAAGATTGATGGCGGTCTTGATCCGTTATTTCAATGTCTTTTTCAGAACATTCGGAAAAAATGGATTGAACTGGTACAAGAGATGGTGTGAAATGGAACCAGAAAATCAATCATTGGGTTCAGCGTTAAGAGTGGATGAAGAAACCTTAGAGGTTGGTTTGCAAAATCCATTGACTCAGGATCAGATTGATAGCTTCAGAAGAAAATTTGAGCAATTCGTAAATAGCGAAGGTCCACAGCTTTACGGAAAATTGTTGTTTAAGAAGAAGATTGATGAGCTCCGTACTGGATTAAAATAGAAAGGAGTCGGGAATGGAAATATTGGATAAGATTCCAGGAATTATTAACTATGCAGTGGTCAATGCCGAGGATGGTTCAATTGAAAAAGTCAAGGGTTCATCAACTTCACCCCTTGGTGACCTTACCGCCTTTTTCTCCTCGGCTGCCGAGGTGATAAAGAATACACTGAATTTAGGTGAAATAAAATTTGTTTCTATGTGTTATGGAGCAAATCGTCTAATAATTTTTTTTCATAACGGTAAATACCTCGGGGTTGAGGTGGTAAGGGATGAAAAACCCCTGGATATTATTGAAAGGATTAAGGAACAACTTCTGCCGGTAAAAGAGGAGAAAGTCAAAGAGGAGAAGATAGAAGAGAAGGTGGAGAAAGAACCTGAAGTCAAAATTGTTGAGGAAAAAGTTGAGGAGAAGGTAGTTGAAGAAAAAGTCGTTGAAGCGGAAAAACCTTCAGTAGTACCTCCAAAGGTCGAAATTCAATTGTCCAGGAGTATCAATTCAAAATTGACCCAGATAAACTTACTGATTGAGGAATTTGGAAGTGGCGGAAAAAAAGAGCACTGGCTTGGTATTCTTAATCAGGGTCTTGGCGTGATTGCCACTGAAATATTGCCAATGATAGGTATTATTGGCGAAAAAATAGAGTTTAAACAAACTCCACCATCTGAAAAAGAAGATGATATTGTGCAGATACTGCGTACGGTGATTGACTTTCTTGTTAAGAAGGCAGTTGAGGAAATGGGATCATCTCAAGCAAGGGTAAAAGTCCAGGCAGTAATTGAAAAGATGAAGCAGATATAAGGAGGTAAGAGATGAATGAAGAGATACTGAATAAGATTGAAGAACGAGGGCTGGGTTTGCCTTTTATCGTAATGAAAGATGGAGAGACAATCACTTCTAAGGGTGGTGAACAGAAAAAGACAAAGTTTTCGCAGACCGGAACAGTACTTTTTGAATCCATCGGTGCAGTGGGTGATGTTAAGATTGATACTATTGAAATTGTTGGAAATAACCAGAGCCTGGTTTGTGATATTGCTGAAAATGAACTGATTGGACACATTTATGCTACAACCCAGGCGCAAATTCTGGATACTATCTGGAACGCAATTAAAGAGATTAGAGCTAAGCAAAAGGTAGAGGTTGTTGAAGCAGAAAAACCAAAAGAGAGATTTGCACCAGAGTTTCTTGATCAACTGAAAGCAGTTGTCCAGGATTATTTAGGTGATTTTACTGAGAGGGTATATCAAAATCAACTCAAGGCCCAAAGAATCAAAGCGGATGAACTTTATGAAGAAGATATAAGAAGATTCATTTTTGCCCTGGGCAAGGCAGCAGGTATGATTATCGGACCAACCAAGGGCAAAGATCTCACGAATAAGCTTTTAGGAAAACTGAAATGATTTGAGAAAAAGGGGGTTTTATGGAATTGATTCTATTTTCCGCACCATTCGGGATTGAGCCTTCTACATATCAAGCACTGGCAATTTTCCCGAACTATGTGTTAGTTCTTGGTGCGGTACTGCTATGGCTTGCTTTTATTTTTTTAGGCATAATTGCCCGCAGGTATGAGATTGTGCTTGGGGAAAAGACAAACTGGCAGTTTATGATGATTGCACCTACTGGCATTCTGCTTTTTGCATTGATTCAATTAATATTCTGCGGCATTGGTGGAAAAATGATGCTTCCAAAGGGTGGAATAAATTACCTTGCTTATGGCTTGTTCTTCCTCTCAGGAATCCTTTCGCTTGTAGCAAACTTGAGATTTTATGGAGTAACCAAAGGAAAATGAAGTTAGGAAGTTCCAAGGTTCATAACCACATAACTTCAGAACTTCTTAACTTCAATTTTCTAAATAGGAGGTCTCATGAGGGCTGATATTTTGGCAGAAATTATCTTTATGGTGGCAATATTGCTCGCCATTGTTTCTTTAATTATTTTTGGTCTAATTCTGAAAAGATTGTTGAATTTGATCGGTGGTAAAGGAATATGGATTTTCCCTGTGATCGGTTGTGTATTCCTGATTGCGGTGGCAGTGTTCCATATATACCGTATTGTCTTTTACTTTCCGCTTCTGAGCGTTGCTGGTCCAGGTGACATTTTTGATTTGATTGTCCGTTCTCTTGCGCTTGCACGGTATGAGAGTTTTCTGTTTTTTGGTGCGGGTCTTTTCCCGCTTATTGGGGGTATTCTCTATTATAGTGCAAGTTCAAAATGACCCTTGACATTGTTAGTAATTTTTATATAATCTAAAATAATGAAAGGAGGCTTATTCTATGGTTAGGGAATTTTCAATTGGTGGCGGTGTAATGTGGCTATTATTGGTGTGCATTATACTGGCATTGGGCATAATACTTGAGCGTCTTTTTTCACTTTTGATAAAAATAAGATTAAATCCAAAGAGCTTCTTGGAAAAACTCGTTTCCACAATTGATGCCCAGGGTGTTGATGCTGGTATTGCGCTGTGTGACCATACACCATCTCCGGCTGCAAAAATTGCCAAGGAAATTCTGCAAAAGGCAGATAAAGGTAAGGATGCAATGGAAGAAGTTGCTGCCCGTGCTGCAGCAATTGAATTGGGATTTTTGGACCGGGGGATGGCTTTGTTAGCGGGTTTGACCACGGTCGCTCCCTTCCTTGGATTTTTAGGCACGGTTACCGGCATGATTCGTGCTTTCGCAGCAATAGCAGCAGCAGGTGAGGTTGAACCGACAATCGTTGCCAGCGGTATCTCTGAGGCATTGATTACGACCAAATGGGGTTTGATTATCGCAACCCCGCTTGCAATATTGCATATTCTCTTTTCTGGTAAAGTTGATGGATACACAAAGGATATGGAAGAAGTTGCTGCAGGTTTGATTGACTATATGATTGAGCATTATCAGAAAAGGAAAAAATAGATGGAGTTGAGGGCAAAGAAAAAAATAAATGCAATCATTCCGACTGCCTCAATGGGTGATATTGCGTTTCTGATAATCATTTTCTTTATGACCACCACAGTGTTTACCCGGGAAAAAGGTATTAAAATGCTCCTGCCTGAAAAATCTCAGACTGAGACAAAAGTAAAACCTGAAAATGTTGTTTCAATCTTGATCAATCCTGAAGGGGCACTGAAATTAAGGGCTTCAGGATATGACGGAATTGATATCTCTCCACAGCAATACTCTGAGGTGCGCAGAATAGTTGAAGAGAAACTTCTTGAACGGGATACCTTGCTTGTAGTTTCATTGAGGACAAGTAAGGATGCAAGATATCAGGCAATGATTTCAGTACTTGACCAGATAAAACTGTGCAGGGTTGTTACCCAGGATGGCAGGGAGTTGAGGGCAAATAAGATAAGTTTGATACCAACCAGTGAGGAATGATGCGCAAAAGTATTATAAGAAGGTTTACAAAAACCCCGGATATTCCCACTGCATCAACTGCTGATGTTGCATTTTTGTTGATTCTTTTCTTTATGGTGACTACCGTGTTCAGGGCAACTGCGCTTAATCTTAAACTTGTCCTGCCAAAGGCAAAATCAACAGAAAGGATTTTGATCCGAAGAAACATCACCCATGTCTGGGTTGATAGTAACGGCAGGGTGTTTATTGATGATAGTTTGGTTCCAAAAGAAAGGGTGAGTACAAAAATGATTCCGAAGATTGCTGAGAATTCGGAACTGGTTACAATTTTGAACATTGATGAAAATATTGAGTATGGTATTGTGGATGTTGTCCTTGACCAATTGAAGGAAGCCCGAGCATTTAAGATAACTTTTGCCACTGAATTTGGAGGTTGATATGCGCGACCATAAATTGATGTATGGTGTATATTTCCGCACCGGTATGCTTCTGGGCATAATCATTCTGATTTTGTTGTTTCTATTCTTGCCGTATGCTGAAGTTGAACCCTATAAATTAAGGAAAGAGATTGTAACAATGGTTGAGCAAATCTCAGCTGAGATAGAAAAATACGAAGAGCCACCACCGGTGGAAAGGCCAAAGGTGGCAGTGGCAGCAGCCGCAACTGAAGTTGCTGAAGAAGCAGTTGAAACAATTGCAGCAACCGAATTCCGGGAAGACATAATAAGAACCCAGCCTACGGGTCCTGAGATTGAAGTGGTTCCATATTTTAAAGTAGAGGTAAAACCACAACCCATATCAATGCCACCGCCTGAATGGCCAGAACTGGTAAAAAGGGCAGGGATTGAAGGAAGTCTCCAGGTAAAATTTCTGGTAAATATAGATGGCAGTGTAATTGATGTCCAGGTTGTCAAATCCAGTGGTAATCAACTTCTTGATGAAGCAGCAGTGGCAAGCGTCTGGAAATATAGATTTACTCCAGCAAAACAACGGGATAAACTTGTCAGGGTTTGGGTTTTCAGAAAGATAGAATTCAAATTCAAATAATCACCCTTGACAAGTTCTCCTTTTTTAATATAATATAAATAGAATATTGTAGGAAAAAGGGGGTGAGAAATAAAAACAAAAAACAGGCTGGAAAAAAATAATGAAATAAAGCAAAGGAGGCATAAATGAACAAGATGAACTGGCTTTGCCTATTAGCAACATTGGCGTTAGTGTTTGTTAATTGTGGTAATGAGCCACCAGAAGGTTTCTATGACGGGACACCAAGAGATGACACATTGATCAATGCTGTACTTGATGGACATGCGGAATTTCTTAAGACCGATGACATATTTTTAGACAGTTACATTCCTGTTACACTTGCTGCTGTTACATTTCCAGTAGCAGATTCATACTTCAAAACTGAATCAGTGCTTGTCAAACAGCATGTGGATAGTCTGCGTGACAAGATTGCATCAAGTTCCCGTTTTAAGGACCTCTGGTATACAAAAGATACGACCTGCACAGTGTATCTTCGTGATACATTTAACCTGATACAGGAGGTCCATTATGATGCTTTGTACAAAGGTTATTATTTCTGGCAGGGTGATACAGGAAAGAAACTTGATACCGTAATAGTAGAAACAGCAGGTGGCTATTATTCTTATGATACAATAACTGTTGAAGGTCTGCGCCATCTCTATGTAGAACCTGTGAAAGAAAAAGTATGGGATGAAGAACTGGGCGATTCAGTGGACAAGATTAAAGAACCAAGAGAATGGGTCTTGAAAAGAATTTCATATGGCAATTATGGATTGCCAAACCGTGCTGCGAGTATTCCATATATTTACACTGCAATTTTGACTTCTCAAAATACTTCAAAGGTTGATACGGTCTGGGCAAGTAATACTGATACCCTATATCAACATCATGCGATGAACCGCTTCTGCGCAATAGATTCACTTCTGGAATACAGTGCGGGAGATTCCGTGACCATTACTCTTACGCTTTCTGGAACAATTACAAGTGATCTCTGCACATTCTTTGCGATTCAGGATGGCAAGAAAATTCAATTGCCTGATGGTTCAGGAAAAATTGGAATTTCTGGTACAGGTGTGAAAAATCTCGTGATTGAAGCAATTGTGACCGATGGATTCTACTATGTAACTCCTGCCAGTCCATTATTAGCAAGATTCTGGCTTATACCCATCAGGGTTAATTAAGGAGGTGTGCAATGAAAAGACTATGGGCGTTAATCCTTGCCGGGGCACTATTGTTTGGCGCTGAATATGGAAAAATTACCGGTAAGGTAAGGGACGCTGAAACCGGTGAACCTTTGATTGGTGCTGATGTGATTCTGGAAGGAACAGAACTTGGTGCGGCAACTGATGAAAAAGGTGATTATGTGGTTCTATATGTACCTGCAGGAACCTATGTAGTAACTGCTTCATATTTGGGTTATGACCCTTACACTTATACCCAGGTGATTGTCAATGCTGACCAGACCACTAATCTGAATTTCCGGCTAAAACCCACGGTGATTGAAGTGGAAAAAGTTACGGTTGTTGCTGAAAAACCACCAATTGTCGCTTCTCAGGTACAGAGTGGACATTCAGTAACCTCTCAGGATATTGCCCGTTTGCCTGTGACTACGATCAATCAGGTCGTTACCCTACAAGCGGGTGTATCAACTTCTAATCTGGGAACCCATATTCGTGGTGGCAGAAATGAAGAGGTTACTTACTATGTTGATGGTATTATGACCAAGGTGCCACACACAGGTGCATTATCAACCCAGATAAATGCTTCAGCGGTAGAAGAAGTATCAGTAGTCAGTGGTGGTTTTGATGCAGAATATGGCGATGCGCTCTCCGGCATCATCAATGTGGTGACAAAAGAAGGTGGTACAAAGCCATCAGGTAGTTTCCGTTATCTCACCGATGAAATCTTTTCCATGGATGCTGTCAAAGATAAATTGAACACCGGTTATAACTTTTATGATTTATCTCTGGGTGGTCCTCTACCTGCGGTTCAGAGAATAAAATACTTCCTCTCTGGAGAATTGACCTTGACTGATGCTTATGCCGAGGCATTATACAAAGTGCCTTCACCAAGGAATACTTATCGTGCACAGGCACGACTTTCGTATACGATGCCCAATAATAAAGGTAAGGTCACCTTGAGTGGATTCAATTCACGGGATCAGTATGTTACCTGGTCATCAGGGAGTTTGAAATATTTCCAGAATAGGCCAATGAGCCGAACGAAAAACTACATACTTTCGTCAACATTCAATTACATGCTTACCGCACAAACCCTGTTTTCACTGAAAGCAGGTATGACCCATTATGACCGTCTCTATGGAACAAGAGACTATGAGTGGGAACAGGATAATAACTATCAATGGTATTCTGATTATCGTCTCAAGGCAGAGCATTGTATAGAATATTTAACCACGGGTGACCTTCCGCCCAAAGATGTAATCGTTGATAGTGTAATGCAATATCACACTGAATATGAGAATAGCGGAGAATTCGCATTACGGCATAATCCTTATGGAATTGAAAACTGGTTCTACACTTATGGTGATTATCGGGTCTGGAGATACTGGCAGAATGATGATATCCAGGCGAGATTTGATGTTTCCCATGCAATCGGCAAAATTCATGAATTCAAAACAGGTATTGACTATGTGAATTACAATCTGAAATACTATGATAATAATCTTCCCTGGGTTGCAAATCCATTCTGGGATTACTATGAGCGGACACCCTACAAAGTTGCTGCTTATATCCAGGACAAAATGGATTTTGAAGGTCTGATTGCACGGCTTGGGCTCAGGTTTGATTATTTTGATCCCAAGAGTTTCACTTACAAAGTTCCCAATGACCCCAGGAATGATACGCTAAGTTACGCAGAAAAGAGTTACAGGGTCTCACCGAGAATTGGTTTTTCTTTGCCAGTTACCGAAAGAATGAAATTCCGTTTCAATTACGGGCATTATTTCCAGTTGCCTGCACTGGACGATATGTTCGGTACAACGGATACCGCAGTTATCAGGCTTGCACTCTCAAGAGGCAATACCATTGTTGGAAACATCTTTATGAAACCGGAAAAGACAGTTCAGTATGAAGTCGGCATTGAAAATCAGTTTACCCAGGATGTGGTTTTAGGCTTTACCGCTTATTTCAAAGATGTCTACGACCTGTCACAGATTCGTCAGGTCATTGCCCTGCCAATGCCTTATTTCCAGTTTTTCAATGTTGACTACGGAAATATTAAGGGGTTTGAGATCCGGCTTGACAAACTGATGTCCAATACTATATGGGCATTTGGTCTCAGTTACACACTGCAATTTGCAAAAGGAACTGCGTCTTATGCAGGTGAGTTCTATTATGACTTCTACTATGGTGGTAATGATCCGATTACAGGATTACCTTTGCAACCGCCGGTCATTGATTACTGGCTTGATTTTGACGAGCGGAATATTGTGAATGCAAACCTTGACCTGTCATTGCCTCACGATTTTATCTTTATACCCTTACAGGACTTCAATTCTTCGTTTGTGTTCTCATTCCATTCAGGACATCCTTATACACCAGTTGACTTGAGAGGAAACAAGCTCGGTGATGAGAATTCAGCAAGAATGCCAGGCTGGTGGGGTGTTGATATGAATGCAAGCAAAATGATAAAAATTGGTCCGGCAAAATTCTTAATAAGTGCACTTGTTGAAAATCTCTTTAATAACAGACAGATAATTGACGTCTATACTACTACTGGAGATCCGGACAACCATGGTGATGCTGAACCTACACTTACCCAGTTTGGTAATATCACTATTGCCTCAACCAGATACTCACCACAGGCAGACTATAATCATGATGGTTTAATTACACCACCTGAAATGAAAACAGCATACATGGCAACCAGAACAGATTACTATCTTGATCCGACAAACTATAATAATCCTTTTCGGATACGACTCGGTGTTGGTTTAGGATTTTAACAGGAGGTCAAGATGAAAAAGACATTGACTTTGGTGCTTTTGATGGCAATTATCCTATTTGCCAGGACGGTAACATCTACACCCCAGTACCGTCCATTTGAGATAAAAAAGCACGACATCAATAATGTGGAAATGTGTGTCTCAAACTACGGTAAGTTTGGTCAGACCCAGGCAGGTAATTCAGGTTTGTTCTGGCCCAAGGGAACAGGAAACACATATATCTTTGGTGCTGGACCCTGGTTTGGCACGCTTGATGGCAATGATACACTTGTAACCATTGGCTATGGTCCACATGGTGGAGAAGCTGAATTTACTCCAGGATTGCAGGATATGGCATCCAGTGATCCAAATGCTATTATCTTTATGTATCCATCACCCTGGCCACCTCCTGCTGATGTATTTCCTATGGCTCCGCAGATTAACAAATCCCATCAGGATTCCTGGTGTGCTTACAATGACCTTGATATAAATCAACACATTCCTGGTGATACAAGACCAATAGGGCTTGAAGTTTATCAGACTGTCTATGCCTGGAATCTGAATACGACCAAGGATATTGTCTTTGTAAGATACGAACTGAAGAACATCAGCGGTAAAAAATTGACCAACTGCTATTTTGGTGTGTGCACTGATAATGATATTGGTAATGAGTCAGGAACAAATGCCAATGATATTATCTCGGGCATTGTGGGACAGTGGTATGTGATTGATGGTGATTCGCTTTGGGTTGATAATCTTGGTTATCAATGGCAATCACCAATTGAACCTGGTTGGCAACTTACCGGTACAATTGGCTTTGATTATCTTCAGAGTCCCTGGGATTTAAAAGAAGGAGAAGACAAGGATAACGATGGTATTCCTGACCAGTATGAGCGGGATAGTGCATATTATGCGGAAAATGTGCCACCTGATCAATGGGATGTAGACGCGGACGGCACTCCTGATTGGCGCGATCCTTCAGAGATTCCTCAGTTAGGTATGACTGCATTCAAGCGTTTCACATTGAATCTTGAACCGAACAAAGATAATGAGCGTTATATTACCCTTGCAGGTTATAACTTCAAGACAATGAACTACGAGCCATTTGATACTCTACCACCTCAGGCAGATGACCAGCGTTTCTTGCAATGCAGTGGACCATTTGAACTGGATGCTGATTCGATTGCCATAGTCCTTGTGGGAGTAATGCTTACTGATTGGGATCATACTCATGCGCGTCCTGATACTGAACTGGTAAAACTTGACCAGACCGTTCAGTACATATATGATATGAACTGGTTATTGCCAGGACCGCCTCCACCACCAAAATTGACCTGTGTTCCGGGTGATGCAAAGGTAACCTTAATCTGGGATAATACCTCAGAAATTACGCCTGATCCATACTATGATGTCGTCAGCAAACCCGGACAGAACTATGACCCATACTACAAACAGTATGATTTTGAAGGTTATCGGTTATGGCGAAGTCCATCAGGAAAGACCGGTTCCTGGTCTTTACTGGCATCCTATGACCTGGCGAACGGCATCACTTTCAAGGATACCACAATGGCAGATTCTATTGCACTTCAGGCAACTGATGTTGGTTTGACCCATTCGTTTGTGGATACTGATGTTCGTAATGGATTTGGTTATTACTATGCAGTCACTTCGTTTGACTATAATCAAGTGAAGACAATGCTGGATTCAATCTTTATTCGTGACAAGTGGATTGATACAATCATTGGAAATGATACATTCTGGGTCTATGATTACGACACGATTAAGGTTGTGGGACCAAGGGCATTGTATTTTGAAAGCGGTCTGACCGGAGTTGTCGGAACACCAAGAAGAGATCCGGCAAATTACATAGCTGGAAAAGATACGATTATTTTTGTGAGCGGTAACGAAAAGTTGCTTGGAAATGTGAGTGCAAAGATTACATATCCATTGCATATGACCTCAGACCCGCAATTCTTACGATTTGGTCCAATTGTAAGAGATAATGGAAATCCCAATTATTCAGCCTATCTTCTTGATAAAGATTCTGTGGCAATAGATAGCTTCAAGGTGACGATACCACTTGATACATTCGCCCATAGCCTTTTCTATGAATTCAAAGAGGTCAATGGTCTTAATGTGACTGCGTCATTCACTAAAACCAAGACAAAAGGTGCGGTGGTTATTTTTGATACGGTTACGAAAGAATCAGGTACCTATCCGGATTCTCTAATTTCATTGACTCCTTCAATTGTGGGAAGAGCTGTAAACTGGGCATATCGTGGTAATGACTTCAGGATCATATGGAAGAAAAAAGACCCTTCAGGAGAGGTGAATACAGTAACTGTAATTGACCTTGCTACCGGTGATACAATTCCATATAAACCTTATCTTGAAGATGCTGCAACAGACACCTTGGCTGATGGCTGGTGCTTCCGTTCCTTGCAAAATCAATACACGAGCGATACATTGATCTATGGAACTGCTCAATCTGGAACACGAACTCTATATATCTGCAGTGGCAAAATAGGAATTGCCAGAGGTTGGTTGAACCCTGGTGGTGAACCAAGACCTTCAGAAAATGATGTCTGGATTGTCACAGCTTCATCCAAGTATGTACCAGCACCATTCAAGAGCACATTTGGCATCCTTTCAACACCGGCGAGTGTGCTAACAGATACTACACTCACGCTGAATGTGAAAGTTGTTCCCAATCCATATCTTCTCCATAATGAGTGGCAGCAATCATCACTTATCAGGAGATTGAGGTTCATAAATCTCCCTGATGAATGTACAATAAGGATCTTCACACTCAATGGCGATTTGATAAAAACGATTGTGCACAAGGCAACCGTTGGGTCGGTTCAGGGTGATGCAGGTGGAGATGCCTGGTGGGACCTTCTTACTGAAAACCGTCAGATTGTGGCAAGCGGTGTCTATATCTTCCATGTTGATTCTAAGATTGGTGAACAGGTTGGTAAATTTGTCGTTATCCGATAGGAGGCAAAAATGAAAAGGTACCTAACAATAATCCTGATATTAGCGATTCCCCTGTTTGCAGATTTTGCCAAACTCGGGACATCAGGTGCCCAGTTCTTAAAGATCGGCGTAGGTCGTGGTGCAGCAATGGGTGAGGCATTTGTTGCTATCTCTGATGATGCCTCAGCCACCTACTGGAATCCGGCCGGGCTGGGCATTTTGAATAATCGTCAACTGTCGCTCCAGCACAATGAATGGATTGCGGATTTAAAACATGAATATCTCGCAGTTGCCCTTCCTCTTTCTAATATGGGAACACTCGGATTCAGTTTGACCGCCCTGACAATGGGTAAAATGGAATATACAACAGTGGATGACCCAAATACCAAAACCGTGCGTGAGGATACCGGGACTGGAACCTTTTTCAATGCCTCTGATTTTGCCCTTGGCATTTCCTTTGGAAGGATGTTCACTGACCGTCTTGCTGCTGGATTTACGATCAAAGCAGTGCAAGAAATGATCTGGGATATGTCAGCCAGTGGAATCGGCACAGATTTTGGTATTCATTATAATACTGGTTTCAAAGGATTGAAGATTGCTGCTTCAATGGCTAACTTTGGCTCAGACATTACATTCGGCGGCAGACAATTGGACAGGTCAGCAGATCCTTTCCCTGATTCTCCACTTGACTATGAGGAAATTCCAGTCACTCTTAAGACGACTCCGTTTCCCTTACCATTGATCTTCAGATTTGGTCTGGCAATGAATCCGGTTGAAAGTGAAAATCAAAGGCTAACCGTAGCACTGGATTTAAATCACCCGAATGACAATTACGAAACAATAAACCTTGGTCTTGAGTATGGCTACTTGAATACTATATTTCTGAGGACAGGATACAAGGTATACTTGAATATGGATTATATGAAGGCAATGACCGGTGCTGAACCAGTGTATGACTCTGCTCAGGAAAAATATACCTATCCAAACTGGGGCGAAAATACCGAGTGGCTTCTTAATAACCTCTGTGCTGGTGTTGGATTCAATCTCAAGATGGCAGAAAGGGAATTACGCATTGACTACGCCTATATGAATAAGGGTGTGTTGAAGGCGACTCATCGTCTGGGATTGATTATTGGATTCTGAAAAATCAGGCGGGGTTCTGATTTTATCAGAACCCCGCCTTAAAAGAGGAATAAAAATGAAGAAATTCTTTGTTTTATTGATTCTGGCAGGGATTGTCTTTGGTTCTGAATTTATACCCAAGGAAAAAATTGAAGCACTGGCGTATAAGTTCGTTAATCAGAGATATGGTTCTGAATACAGATTGGCAAATGTAATAACCTATTTTGGTGTTGATGAAAAAACCAATGCTTATGGTTTTGTTTTTCAAAATGGAAAGGATAATCTAACAATAGTGATGGGTGCAAGATACACGACATCACCAATTGGTGAGATATATCATGGTGCACCTTATTGTGAAAGGTTTCATGACCGAGCACTGGATAATTTGAGAAAACAAATTTCTGGTGAACCCGTATTTCAACACAATTACTATTTTGGGGCTGGGGAAGAATATGCGGGTTTTGATGTAAACGGAAAAAAGATATTGATAAATGTGAGAAATGGACAAATTCGTAGAGATGAAGAATTAAAAGAGTGTAAATCCGATCAAATACTTGAATTACTCACCAGGCAAAAATGGGAAAAATATCTTAATACCGATGACTTTAGAACACGCTGGGGCAATTATGTTGATTCAGTTCCTTTTATTGACTGGGTCTATGGTTGTTCTCCTACCGCTGCTTCCATGATGTTCTGGTACTGGGATTATCGTGGCTATGGTAAACTTGTTGACTATTTTTTCACACACTGGGACAATCCTGAAAATGAATGGAATGATTGTGCCAATACCAATCGCGAACTTGCTATTGCAATGAATACTGATACATTGACCGGTGGCACAACAATTGGTAATATAAGACCTGGTATGTTAACCGTTGCCAATACCTATAATGGTTACTCATTTACCGCTGCTACTTCACCACAGGGTGGCAACTGGAACCAGTATGTCTTCTCCTGGATACAAACTGAGATTGATGCCCAGAGACCCTGTCACTGGAGTGTTCTCTATTACTGGTATCCTCCAATGTCCGATTATATCAATCATTCTATTACTGGTGTTGGCTATGAGATCACAGGTAGCGATACATTTGTCATTGTCCATACAACCTGGGGTAATGATGAACCGCTCTGGCCCCTGTGGACATATTATAGTGGTGTCTATTCGTATGATTATGTAGTCACCCTTGTGCCAGGTGGTTCAAATCCGAATAATGTATTTCTTGACTATCCCAGAGGCGGTGATATTTATAATATGCCAGTGATGTTCAAGAATATAAAATATGCAATTCGCTGGCATACAGAAGGAACTAATATTGACCATATGAAGCTATGGTGGTCAAAAGGTAATAACCTTGATAGTTATGATTCCTTACGCTGGACATTGATTAGCGATAATGTTCCCAATACGGGCAAGTATGTCTGGACCTGCACAGATATTGTTGGCTGTTCATTGCGGGTGAATATTTCAGCCATGAATTCAAGTAATGCCCGACTTGCTGCGGACGGAAGTTTTGGAAGGTCTCGGGTAGTAGAATTGAACCATTCAACAAATGTTAACTTGATAGGGCATTCTGATACACCGGGCTGGGCAAATGATGTTATTATTATTGGTAATTATGCATACATAGCAGATGGTACTGCTGGTTTGATTGTAGTAGATATAGCTGATTCAACATTACCTGAATATGTAAATCAAATAAGCCTGCCGGGCAATTCAATCACGATTACCGGTTCATCTCAATATTTATATGTTGGTGACCGTGAAGATACATTGAGAATACTTTCATTGTCCAATCCATCAAATCCTGTTCAGGTGGGAAAACTGAGTCTAACAGATGATGTGCTTGGTTTATACATATCAGGCAATATTCTTTATGTTTGTGCTCGTTCCCAGGGATTGGTCATTGTTAATGTCCAGGATCCTGCAAATCCCGTCATCCTTGGAACATTCAATACTGCAGGATTTGCCTATGATGTTGTTGTTGCTAATAATTTTGCCTATGTTGCGGATGCTACAAAAGGTGTGCGAATAATAGATGTTTCAACACCTTCCAATCCAGTTGAAACAGGATATTATGATACAAATGGAATAGCGTACAGTGTGACGAAAGCAGGCAATTATGTCTATGCTGCAGATGGTACTGCAGGGATTAAAGTCTTTGATGCCTCAAGTTCTGATACGCTTATTCTGTTAGGTTCGCTTGATACACCAGGAACTGCTTCTGGTATCCAGTATTTCAATAATCACATTTTTGTTGCTGACGGAACAGCAGGTGGTATTAGGGTGATAAATGTTGCCAATCCATCAGCACCCGCAGAGATTGGTTATACACTCTCAGTCAGTACTGCCGTGAGTTTTGATTACAGGAATAATCTGATTTACCTTGCTGATGGTAGTGCTGGACTGCTGATTATCAAGCAGGATGTGGTGGGAATTGAAGAAAATTGCGAAAGATGCATTTCTGGTTACTTGAAAATAATGCCACAGCCTGCTAAATCAAGTAGTCCATTGCATATTCAATTCTCAATTGGCAGAGAAACTTCTGGAACAATTGAAGTCTTTGATGTTGCCGGCAGAAAGGCCACAACGGTTTATCAGGGCAGGTTATCTAAGGGCGACAATGATTTTCTATGGTTGCCAGCTGGTTGTGCGTCTGGTGTCTATTTTGTCCGTGCTCAAGCCGGTGAACATATCTTCATTAATAAGGTGCTGTTGGTTAAATAAAGAGGAAAAGGAGGTGATGCTATAATAAAAATATATGAAAGAGTAACCACAAAGTGGTTAGACATCTGGTTATATAAAAAAGAAAGGAGAAAAAAATGAAGAAACTATCAATTATTCTGGTTTTTGCCTGTGTAATCTGGGCAGTAACTGTGCCCGCAAATATTGATAAGGCAAAAATGGATGATGGCACAGGTTCTTGTGACAGACATGTGCCGGTAATGGTTACAAGGGATATTGTAGCTGCTGATTCTTCAGCGAACGAATATTCCTTGTGGACCCAGATGCAGACCAGCCTTGCTTATGAACCTATTGATGGCTATTTGGAATTTGTCTGCAGAAATTTTGTGACCAGTGGTAATCTTGATGTCTGGCAAAATGATAATATATTCAGCGGCGCATTGACCGATGTTGCTGCCTATGCAGGTGATCTTGGTCCTGCCCGGTATCCTACTGCAGTGGGTTCAATAGATGGTTCTGGTCCACATATTTCATTCCCCTATCTTATCAGTGGAGCCTGGGGTGGTATGGGTGGACAATATGAGAGCGGTGGCTGGTTCTCTTCGTTCTGGGATGCCCCGGTTGATATTGGACCTGGCAATATTGCTACTCACAAAAACAATGGTATCCAACTGGGAAATGGCAATATTCTGTTTATCAGTGTTACGGATGCCAATGTAATCTATTATCGGACCTACTCAGCTGATCTCGGTACCCCAATTGCGAGCGGAACAGTAGCAACAAATTACTACTGGGGCTATGACTGCAATGGTGGAACTGCCTATGTATTCTATTATGACGATGCTCTCAATGTCTATTACAAGTCATCAACTGATGGTGTAAACTGGAGTGCTGAGCAGACCTGGACTGTAAACTGGCCCAATCCATACACCAGCAACATTATTGGCTTTACGCAAGTTGCGGTGACAGATGCGGGTAATCCGATTCTGGTTTTTGATAACTGGCATGGTGATGATTATGGCGGAGGCCTTTATCCTTATCGTGGTAAGATCTATGTTTCCACAGCCTCTGGTGCCAATTGTATAGAAGTTGGTAATACTGCAAGTGATGCCAGATGTTTTTATCCAACAATTGCGGCAGAAGGCAACTATGTGGTGGTTTTATTTGGTCAACCTCGCAGTGGCACAGGTCAGTATACATTCTGGGATGTTTATTACAACTATTCAACAAACAATGGCTCAACCTGGTCAACGCCAAGAAATCTAACTGGCAATATCACTGACCACAACAACAGCCTCTGGCAGATTGCCAAGAGATTGGACCCAGCAGGAAACGGTCAACTTTTCTTTGTTTTTGGCTGTGCCATAGCAGACCCATTGCTTGACCTGTACTGGAACATTAATAATGGATCCCCAACTGCTGCGCGCTGGTATGTTGGCAGAAATCCAATCATTGGTATTGCTGAGAATAAGACCGAGACTCCAAAGAAACTCGCACTCAATGTTGCACCAAATCCTGTACGCAATCAGACAGGTATTTCTTATGCCCTGCCCAAGACAGGCAGTGTTTCAATCAATCTCTACACCGCTGATGGCAGATTGGTTCAGAAAATTGATCAGGGTAATAGGAATGCGGGATTCTATACTGTGACACTTGATACCCGTGAGCTTGCGAATGGTGCCTATGTGGTTGTGCTGAAGACTGATAAAAAGACTGTTTCAGGCAAACTGGTGGTTACTCACTAAGTAATGCTCATAAACAAAAAGGGGGCTTTTAAGCCCCCTTTTTGTTACCCACATTTCATTTTGCTACATACTACATACTACTTACTACCTACTACATACTCCTTACTGTTTACTACTTACTTCCTACTACTTACTCCCTATTGTCTTTTCTTTATTTGATAATTCCCAGCCAGTCACCGAATAAGAATTGTAGCCTGCCAATCAACAGAGAAAGACGAGCCATTACTGTATAACCGAATGATGCGCCGAAACCCACCATAATAAAAATAATACCGACATAAGAAACCGGCTTAAGAATACCTTTGTGCTCTCTTGAGAAGAAGAAAAAGAATATCGTCGCAAGAACACCAATGAATATCAGAACTGCCCACAGACCCTGTTGCCAGTTGGCAAATAAATGGGGATAGACGACTGTACCTTGGATTTGTTTAATCACATCTGCCTGTATTATTGCGGGAATGCTTACGCCTGACGAAAAACCCAAAGCGACTGCAATGGGAATCCGCACAAGCCAGGATAATTTGGGGATGAATCTACAGAAATATAGTAAACCAATGATCATAGGAATGAGCACAAGGTAGTTTCCACCCTGTAAGGGCATAATCAGCCTTGGGGTCAATATGAGATGCCAGGTTACTGCAATTGCATAACCATTTGCGACACCAACAAACAGATGTTCACAGAATCTATAAAATGGATTCTCTTTATACAGAAAAGAGAGAATCCCAATGGTCAAAAATGCACCAATCCATACCCAGGGATCATGACTCATAAAACCTCCTGTAGAATACGGTTTGGCCTGTTGGTTGCGATAAGCGTTTCGTATGTAGTAATTCGTCTATTGTTGAGCGAAACAAATAACACAAACCGTTTCGCTTTTCGCAACCGTACAACGATTTTCGCATTTCTCGTGTTTCTGATTTAGATTTCATGACCATTTAACCAATTGTTTATTTCTTGCGAGTGGCGAAATAACCGATATTGCCAATGATTACGAGCAAAAGAATCGTGAGATGGGCGATTGATTGGGAACTCATTCCCTTAGTTGCTGGAGTTGGACCAGTTAGATCATATTTTGTGTTAACAAGATATTCATATTCAGAAGCACCTTTTAATCCTGCAATCATTCCACTCATCTGTCCGGTCTGCAAGAATGGATAAAAATCCGGGGCACTGACTGCGGTAGCACCTGAACCAACCTTAACCCCAAATCTTGTATTTGCATAAACGACCCAGGATTGGGGTATTGCGCTTCCTGCAATTGAAACAATAATTCCAATGTCATTATAATTTTTTATTTTCTTCATCATTTCAAGTGATCCGGTTCTATTTTTGTAGTAATCCGCAGGAAATGCCTGGCTGATATCAGAACCCATTCTCAATACTGCTGCAAGCCATAAGGGTGGAAAACCCAAGAATATATAGTCTCTACCGTAGATTATAGAATCTGCGTAAGTAATTGCCTTTGAATTGAATTCCTGTGTCACCTGGTCAAGCCCCTGTTTTGCAAGTCCAGGACCCTGAATATAAGATGTCATTACGAGAACAGGAATTTTCCGTGCGAAGGCATGTCGTAAAAGGGCGATAAACATCGGATGGAGTTCGGGCATTGTCTGGGGGTCATAATCAGCAGCAATCAATATTCCTTGTGCCTCAGGATTTATCTCTTCTATTGTATTGAATAGTTTCTGGGTTGGCGGCATGATATTTGTTTTGATTGCAAACGGGAATATGAGTGGAACCAATACAGAGAGTCCAACAAGCAAGAAGACAATCCTTCGGTCAATTTTCAACAAATATTCCCAAAACTTCATGTCTGCTCCTTAAAAAAATAACTTAATAAGTCAAAAGTAGGAAGTAAAAAGTAAAAAACTTTTGACTTTCCACTTATTAAGTTATTATGGTTTTTCATTTTCCACCCCCAAGCCAGTTTCTTTCAATACCGAGCATAATCTTTAATGATGTGGCGGCGACTCCAAGTCCCACACCAAAGAGGATTCCCCTCTTTGATGCAGTGTTAGGCACATCCATTATCCACTGGGCAAGATGGGGAAGCTTTGGAGAGATATAGTATCCAATCGGCACAACACCAACCATAACGATAAAGGCTGCGACGAGTAAGAGCGTCGCTTCAAATGTTCTTGCCCTGAATGCACGATATGCTGCAGAAGCCATAAAGAATGCCAGGAGGGCAAACATTGTTCCGCCAAGTGGTGTTATGATATTTTCATAAATTGTCTGAATTGAGTATTTTATCACGATAAGTTTATCACCCAACATGATCTGCGGTTGAACTGGTAGAGGCCCTTTTCCTTCCATTCCACCAAATAGTCCTATTATGGCAGTGATTACAATGGCAATCAGGGTGACATAGGAAAATTGCCAGTGTTCTCTTTTCCTCTGGATTTTGTCTACATGATGATTTATTAGACTACCTAATCCAAGGACCAGCGCAAATGAGGCAATGATGCCAAGCCAGTCAAGAAAATTCATATATATATCTTTGGATATCTTATGGGGAATGAAGAATTGGACAAGCATTGCAATGCCAATTATCAAAACAATTATCAAAGGTATTTTTCTTTGCATAAGACCTCCTTCCTAAGATAACTTAGAAAGTGAAAAGTGGGAAGCAGGAAGTAGTAAACTTCTAACTTCCCAATTATTATGGTTATTAAGTTCTGTCACTGTATATTGAACAGATTGAACACTGGAATGCCCAATTTCAGTAATGCGAGGATTGTGGCAATGACCATCACACCTGCAATCACCAATTTGCTATAATCCTGACTTTTAAGTGCTGCCAACAAAGTAGGATTTCTTGAAATATAAGCACTTGCCGCATATAATTCCTCACCAATGAGTGTATAATCACAGGCAGTGATAAAGAATGGTAATTGAGTTACTGCATCAGTGCCGGCAATCTGTATTGCACCGGTTGATGCACCGCTCTCAGCCATAATCAAAGATTCTGCCCAGAACATTCCAACGAGAAAATTGGTTGCGGGTTTCTCTCTGATCATAATACCGCTTACTGCTGCTGCATAGGCAAA